>NZ_OY781470.1:1554080-1864896 GCF_963676935.1 Halarcobacter sp. | reverse complement strand
TTTTAAATTCTTTAAAGATAAGATTTTCATATTGTGTCAAAAATATAATTTTTTTAATTAACTGATTTATAATATTAAATTTTTCAGTTTCATTTTCTGAAATAAAAAGTTCACCTTTTAGAGTTAAGATAGGTTTCCCTTGTAAGTTATATGTTGATAATAGTTGGTTTGATAATATATCTTTAATCTCATTTATCTCTTTAATTGTTGGGTACCATAGTCTTTCAATTTTATGTTTATTTAAAAAACTGTATCTTTTTAAGTCATTATTGAAATTATATACTGATTCTAACCAGATTTGTTTATTATTTGTAATATCAGTAGTTATAAGTAAATTTTCACTATTGACTTTCATTTTAAGAAAACTATTTTGTAATAATGTTAATTTTGATAATTGTTCATTTAAATTTCTTATTTTTGTTAGTGAAAAATATAAAATGACACTAGTGATTAATAAACCAATTATTAAATATAAGAAACTATAAAAGGTTATCTCTTTAATCTTAAAATCACTCATTAATTGTTTCCTTATAAAATCTTTTTTGTTTCTCCAACCCATAAGTATTGGTTATTTGGTTCCATCTTTTTGCAATTGAGTTTAAAGCCTCTTTAGGAGTTAGCTCTCCTTTGACAACTAAGTTTAAATAGTTTTCAAATACTTTATAATATTCAGAACTTTGGGGTATTTTTAAGTCACTAATCACATTTTTATTCTCAAGTGATTCTAAAATTACATCTAAATAAGCTTTTGCTTCATTTTTTGAAAAGCCATCATTTATCCAATCTTCTAAATTGTCCTTATTAAGATGTGAATATCTTGAAGGATTAATTCCTGATTCACCTTTTGTCACATATTTTTTTGTAATATCTTTTGATGTCATATGTGCAGCAAAATCAAAAGCTTTTTTTAGATTCTCTGAATTTTTATTTACTACAATAACCCAGTTTCCATTTATTGAAGAGGGTGCATTATAGAAATATTCCCATTTATTAGTTTTATTATTAAAAGTTTTATTACTACCAGGAAGTTTCGCATAAGCAATTTTACCTTTTACTATTGATTCTTTTGCATTATTAGCCATTGTTCCTATATCTGCCCAGTCTAATGCCATAGCCACTTCACCTGTTATAAAACTCATTCTAACTTCTGCTGGAGAGTAGTTTTTTATATTAGGTGGAGCAAATTTCATTATCTCTACAAAGTCTTCTAATGCATTTATAAAACCTTCATTATTTATTAAAGGTTTCATATTTTCATCAAAGTAGAAGTAATTGTTATCTGGATATTTGGTGTATGCAGCTGCTTTAGTTAAAAATTGAAAAGTTGTACCATATCCTTTAATTCTACTTTCAGCAAAACCATATTCAATTTTACCATCGTTATCCCAATCCCAACCATTGAAAAACTCAGCAATATCTTTATATTGTTTCCAGGTTTTTGGAGGAGACAGTTCATATTTATATCTTGTTTTAAACTCTTTTTGATATTTAGGATTTTCAAATATATCTTTTCTATAATATAGTATTATACAATCACCATCATAGGGTAAAAAAAAGTATTTTTTATTCCATTTTAAAATATTATTTTTATAAATAGGTAAAATATCATCCCAATCAATTTTTTCTTTAATTTCATCTGGAATTTCAGCAGCATCATTTTTTGATAGTAAGGAACCAGCCCAAGAAGAAAATAATACAAAAATATCATAATTTATGTTTTCATCGTTTAGTGATTCAGATATTTTTTTTGGCATATCTTCCCAACTAGGAGAAACAATATTTATAAATAAATTATGATTTTTCTGGTATTCTAATGCTTCTTTCTTTATAGGTGAAGTTATTTGTTTATCAAAGTTTGGAGTTAATATTATTATTTCATCATAGGTATAGTTGTCTTTTTCTTTACACCCAATAATAGTAAGTATTATTAAAATTGAAAATATAAGTTTTAAGTTTTTCATAAAAAATCCTTATATTATAGAAGTACATTTTATTAGTATTAAACTTAAAGTTTCTAAAGTTTCTAAAGTTATTTTATATAAAAAAGAAATAAGCCCTTTAATTAAAAAAGGACTTATTATAATTTAAGCAGTTGCTTGTTTAGCGTATTTTATACCTAAATCGAAAGCTTTATTGTTTATATCATGTACCTTTTCAGGTACTTTTGAAAGCATTGCTTCTCTTAGTATTTCATCATCAACTGTATGACCGGTCATATAGTTGGCAATTGATAATGCAAGAACTGATTGAGTAATAACATTTCCTACTTCTTCTTTTGCGATTGTAATAATTGGAATTTCATAAATATTCCAAGTTTCTTTATCCTCTTGGGTTGGAGTTACAAGATTTGGTTCAATAACAATTGTACCTCCTGGTTTAACTCCTGATTTAAACTGGTCATAAGATACTTGTGCAACTGAAAGCATAAAGTCAATCTCTCCATCATTTGCATAAGGATATAAAATAGGATCATCTTCTAATGTAATATCAACAACAGTTGCTCCACCTCTTACTTGTGAAGTATATGTTGCAGTTTTTAATCCATATCCACCAGCTTTAATTTTTGCTGCTGCAAAGATTGCACCTGCAAGAAGTACACCTTGTCCACCAACACCTGTAAATCTCATTAATGTTCTAGCCATTGTGTTCTCCTTATAGTTCTACCGCAGTTTTATTTTGGTGTGCTTCTTTAACTTTAGCATACATATCTGTATACTCTTTCGCTTCAGTGTTTTGTTTAAGAATACCAGTTGGAAATATTCCATTTTTCTCAGCATCATCTAATTTATCAAATTTAGTTTTTGCCATACTAATTGAATCGATCCATTCTAAATTTGCCATTGCAGAATTCATTTTATTTTTTCTTCCAAGATTAACGTGACAGTTTGAGAAAATATCAAAGAAAGAGTATCCATTGTGTTCTAAACCTTTTACAAAAACTCTCTCTAGTTTTTTAGGATCAAGCATAGTTTCTCTTGCTACAAAAGATGCACCAGCTCCAATTGCCAAATTACATGCATCAAATGTTGGATCAATATTTCCTCTTTTCATAGTAACGGTCCACATCCCTTGAGGAGTTGTAGGTGAAGTTTGTGAGTTTGTTAATCCATAAATAAAATTATCAATAACAATATGATTAATATCAATATTTCTTCTACAACCATGAATTGTATGATTTCCACCAATTGCTAATCCATCCCCATCTCCTGTTACACAAATAACATGTTTATCAGGATTTGCTAACTTTACACCCGTAGCATATGCAACAGCTCTACCATGAGTTGTATGAATAGTGTTACAGTTAATGTAAGATGAAAATCTTCCAGAACAACCAATTCCAGATACAACACAAACATCATCCATGTTCCATCCTAATTTATCAATTGCTCTAATTAATGCTTTTAAGATAACTCCATCACCACATCCCCAACACCATAGTGTTGGCATTTTATTTGTTCTTAAATATTCATCATAATTAAATGCCATCTTACATTCCTTTCACTTTTTCAATGATTTCTAATGGAGCTATAGGTCTACCGTTCGCTTTAAATAGTTTCTCAAAATCTCTTCTTCCACTAGCTCTTTCTATCTCATCAATATATTGTCCCATATTAAGCTCAATAACTAATGTTTTATCAATTTTATCACATAGCTCTTTTATTTTATTTTCTGGACTTGGCCATAAAGTTATTGGTCTAAACATCCCAACTTTAGTACCTTCTTCCCTTAATCTATTGATCGCTTCTCTTGCTGATAGTGCAACTGAACCATAAGCAATAATCATAATTTCTGCATCATCTAATTTATACTCTTCATAAGAATCAATCTCATCAACATGTGCTTCAACTTTATTGAATAATCTATCAATTAAATTTTGACACATAGTTGCATCTTCTGTTGGGTGTCCATTAAAGTCATGATGAAGTCCTGTATAGTGATATCTATAACCTTTAAACATTGGATTTAATATTGCTGCTTCATCTTTTGGAACATCATAAGGTCTGTAATCTTTTGGATCCCCTTCAAATACTCTTCTTGGTTTTATATTAGCTTTAACTTCTTCTAAAGTAGGTAATACAGCTTTCCCTGACATGTGACCTATTGTTTCGTCTAAAAGTACAAATACAGGTTGCATAAATCTATCTGCAAGGTTAAATGCTCTTACAGTTTCTGTATAACACTCTTCTAAAGTAGAAGCACATACTGTGATTGATTTATAGTCACCATGTGTAGGAGCTTTAGCTTGGTTTACATCACCTTGTTGAACTCTAGTTGGAAGTCCTGTTGAAGGTCCACCTCTCATTACATTTATAATTACTAAAGGAACTTCTGCAATATATCCTAGACCAATATTTTCTGCTTTTAATGAAATCCCTGGCCCTGATGTAGCAGTAAGTGATCTTTTCCCTGACATAGCTGCACCTAATGCAGCACAAATTCCTGCAATCTCATCTTCCATTTGAATTGCTGCACCGCCTGACTTTGGAAGTAAATCAGAGATTGTATGCATAACTTCTGATGATGGAGTAATTGGATACCCGCCAAAAAACTCACATCCAGCATCTACTGCTGCCATTGCAGCTAAATCATTACCCGTTGATATTATCTCTCTTGCCATTACTTCTCCTTATGCACTTAGCACTCTATAATTGTTTTTTTTGATTGCTTCGCCTCTTTGTTTAGCTTCATCAGTTAGCTTAGCAAATTTAAACTCTTTTTTATCTGCAACATATATTGCAAAATCAGGACATGATAGTTCACAGTCATTACAGCCAATACATGATTCCGGAGCTATTATTTGTACCATTGCACCAAGTGTAGAAGTAGGTTCTGGTCTCATAGCCAAAACACCAGCTGGACATACTGATACACAAACATCACATGCTTTACATCTATTTTCATCTACCCAAACAGGTGTGTTTGCAGGAGCATCCATAATTGCCATATTTTCCCCTTAAAAAATTTGATTGATAGTTGAGCAGAAATTCTCAAGTATACTTGAAGAATGATAACTAATTCTGTAATTAAAGTTAATTTAAATATACAATTATAGCGTTTCAATTTCGTTTTTGTTACTTTATGCTACATAAAAAAATATAAATAAAAGTTATATTATACGCTTTGATAGTTTATATAATTTAAAATAATTTTAGATAAAAATATTCATTTTACAACTCACTTTAATTAAATGAATTATTAGATATAATCACAAAAAATTAAGAAAAGGTATTTTTTGGTTTTATATCAACCTAGTAATGGATATTGTTATAATAGTGACACCCATTTTTTATATAATTTTACAATTGAATGTTTAATAAAATTTAAAAATGTAAAAGGTGAAATTTTAGACATAGGAAGTGGAAGTGGGATTTTAGGACTTCTCATTACTAGAGACAATAAAAAACTAAATTTAAATCAATGTGAGATTCAAAAAACTTTTCAGGAGTTATCTACTATAAATGCTAAATGTAATAATATAGATTCTCAAATGTACAAAGGCTCTTTTTTAGAGTTAGAGTTTGACAAACAATTTGATATATGTGTATCAAATCCGCCTTTTTATCATAGTAATGTAATAAAAAGTGAAAATGAAAATCTTAAAATCGCACGATATAATGATAGTATGCCGTTGAATCTTTTTATTAAAAAAGTTTCAAAAGTTTTAAAAAATGATGGAAAATTCTTTTTTTGTTATGATGTAAAACAATTAAAAGAGATTGTAAAACTTTTAGAAGATTGTAAGCTTAATATTGAAGCTATGCAGTTTGTTTATCCTAAAGAGGGTAAAGATGCAACTTTAGTTTTGATTTATGCAAGAAAAAATTCAAAATCTTTATTAAGAGTTTTAGATTCAATATATGTTTTTGAAGATAATGAATTTACACCAAAAGTTAAAAAAATATATGAAATGTGTTCAACACATAGTATAAAAGTAGAGATATGAATATTATAAAAAAAGAAGGTTTTAATTTTGCATTTAATCCAATAGGTTGTGAATCATGTGAAGGTAATTGTTGTATTGGAGAAAGTGGAAATATTTGGATTAAAAAAGAGGAGATGAAAAAATTAAGTAAATTTTTAAATATCTCTTTAGAAGAACTAAAAACCAATTTTTTAGAAAAAAGAGGTTATAGATACAGTATAAAAGAGATTAAGCTATCAGAAAACAATTATGCTTGTAACTTTTTTGATTTAGATAAAAAACAGTGTTCCATATATGATGCAAGACCAATACAGTGTAAAACATTTCCTTTTTGGGAATATTTTAAAACAAGAAAAAATGAGGTGAAAGAAGAGTGTCCAGCTATTATAGATATATAATTTTTATTTTTCTTATTTTTCTTTCAGGTTGTAGTTTAAATAATCAATCTATTGACAATAACTTAATAAAAAAAGACTATAAGTACAAAACTTTTGCTTTGGAAGATAGATACATTATGTTTGCCCTTGAGTATTTAAGACAAGGAAATAAGGAAGAAGCAAGTGATTTGTTTTTAAAACTTTTTGAAAATACATTAAAAGAACAATATTTATTAGAATATACAAAATTAGCATTTAGTTTAAAAAGATATGATGAATTAATTACATATGTAAAAAATAATAAAAATATTCTTGATATAAATAAAAATAGAATTCTAAAAATTTATGTACTGGCACTTATACAAAAAAGTGAATTGGATTTAGCAGAAAAAGAGACAAAAGATCTATTAAAAATAGAAGATGATGAATCAATAAATGAATTATTAGGTAATATTTATATTAAAAAAGAAGAATATAAAAAAGCAGAAGAACTTTATAATAAGCTTTATAAAAATAGTGCTTCAGTAAGTTCATTGTTGAATCTTTCAAATGTAATGTATAACTTTACTAATGAAAAAAATAAAGCAATAAATCTTCTTGAATCTTATGTAAATTTAAGAGGTTGTGGAAATATTGTTTGCTCTAAACTTTTAGAGTTTTATCAAAAAGAAAAAAATATTGAAGGTGTTATATCTATTTTAAAACGTACATATATCACTTTTAAAGATGAAAATAATATAAAAACGCTAGATAGAATCTATAAATTGTTAATGTTTTATTTAGAAAAAAAAGATATAAATGAAGCTATCTCTTTTCTAGAAGATAGTGGGGCAAATGATAACAAACTATTATCTTTATATCGTGCAACAAATAATTATGATAAAGCATATTCATTAGTGAATAAACTTTATAAAGATACTGGAAATATTGATTATTTAGCACAAATTGCAATTGTTGAGTTTGAAATGGCAAAAGATAAGAAAAAAGTTTTAAAAAGTGTAATTAAAAAATTTGAAAATGTTTTAACTGTTCTTGATAATCATGTTTATCAAAACTATTTAGGGTATATTTTAATTGATTTTGATATTGATGTTAAAAAGGGTATTTCTTATGTAAGAAAAGCATTACAGAAAGCACCAAATAATTTAGCATATTTAGATTCGTTAGCTTGGGGTTTATATAAACAAAAAGATTGTAAAAATGCATATATAAATATGAAAAAAGTTGTTGAAGCTGCAGGAACAAATGATAAAGAGATTAAATTACATTGGGAAAAAATTAAGGAGTGTAATAAGTGATTTTAGATGAGATTAATAGAAGAACAAGAGAAGATGTAGAAAAAAGAAAAAAAGATTATTCTCTTGATTGGTTAGGAAGAAGTTTAAGTATAAACCCTTTTCCTCCTAGAGATGTAAAACCATACTTAACATCAACAAAAGAAGAGCCTGTAAGGATTATTGCAGAGGTTAAAAAAGCAAGTCCTAGTAAGGGTGTAATAAAAGAGGATTTTGACCCTTTATTTATTGCACAAGAGTATTCTAAAAATGGAGCAAATGCAATATCTGTATTAACTGAACCACATTACTTTCAAGGTAATTTAGAATATTTAACGCAAATCAGAAGATATGTTCCTACTCCTTTACTTAGAAAAGATTTTATTTTAGATAAATATCAAATAGTTGAAGCTTTAGTATATGGTGCAGATTTTATTTTACTTATTGCAAAAAGCTTAAGTACAAAAGAGTTAAAAGAGCTTTATGATTACGCTTTACACTTAGGTTTAGAAGTTTTAGTTGAGATTCATGATAAAGAGGATTTGAAAAAAGCTATGAAGTGTGGAGCAACTATAATTGGTATAAATCATAGAAACCTTGAAACTTTTGAGATGGATATGACTCTTTGTGAGCAATTGATTCCAATGATTCCAAATGGGAAAATAATTGTTGCAGAATCTGGAGTTTCAAATACTGAAACAATAAAAAGATTAAGTTCAATTGGAGCTGATGCTTTTCTTATAGGGGAACACTTTATGAGAGTACCATCAATCGAGGAAGAGTTGAAAAAGTTTAAAAACTCTTGTGACTAGGGCTTAAATATTAAGTTTAAATTTTCACTGTATTGAAGAACATCTTCATTGTAGACAGGGAAATTTATGCTTTGGTCACTAAATTCTTCACTAGCCATTGCTCTTTGGCTAAGTTCAACTTTAAAAGCTTCTGTAAATTGTTTAATACTACTTTTGGGATTTACTTGAATATTTTGTGGAGAATTAGCTTGTATTGTTGAGTCATATCTATTAAGATTATTAGAAATTTCCATTTTCTACCTTTAAATCTCTTGGTCAAATACTGATTGTAAAATCTCTTCTTCTGATAACTCTTTCTTTTCTCTTTCTTTAGGAGGATTTTTAATAATAAGTACCATCTCTTTTAAATCATGTAAATTGTATTTAGTTAAGTTTTTAAGAAGAGTATCATTAATCATCTCTTTTTTAAGAGTATCATTGTTTATCATTTTATTAATAGCATTTTGAATATTTCTTCTAGTCATTTCAAATACTTGTTCTTCTTCTGTTAATACTTTACACTCTTTTTCAATATATTTTAATATAGCATCACCATCATATTTATATGTTTTAACTGAGTTGTATGTAAATTCTTGATATTTTAGATTTTCAATAAAAAGATTTGTAAAAATATTTCCACCTACATCAACAACACCAACTAAACTTTTTAGTGGATTATGAGAACAAATATAATCCTCTTTTACTTTTACAGGTGAGTATTCTAATGAGGTGATATTATTTCTTAATATAATAAAGTTTTTCCCAACTTCTATTGGTCCACCTTTTAGTGATGTTAATTCATTCTTATATGCTAAAAAACTTCCTCCAACTCTTTTAGGAGAACCTTCAAGTGTTATTAAAACATTGTCACTAATATCAAAATCACCTGTTACTTCATGAAATCTAAGAGGAAGTTTTGAAAGGTTTTCTAACTTTTTAGAAAAATTAACATCTCCTTGTACTTTTACAGAATTATCTTTTAAAATATGAAAATCTTTAACTCCATGTTTTAGAAGCCATCTTCTAATATCATCTTTATCTGTAAGGTCTAGTAATGGTTTATAAATATGACCAATTACCTCTTCACCTTTATAAGTCCAAACTTTTTTCTCTTCATCGAAACTTTTTGTAATATGATTTAAAGAGATATCAGTAATTAGATTCCAAGAGATTTCATCTGCTACATCATTTAAATTTTTTAATTGATTCCAATAACAAATATAATCTTGTCCAACTGTAATTGGTCCACCTTTTAATGTTTCTAGTCTATTTTGAGAACAATCAAAAAAGCCATCAACATATTTAGGACCACCTTTTAAACTAGTAAGTAGGTTGTTTGAACAATTAAAATACTCTACAATACTTCTAGGAGCTCCATCTATAGTTGAAAGTCTATTATTTGAACAGTTATAATATCCATAAACCTCTTTAGGACCATAAGATAAATTATTTTTTAATTCATTATTTGAACAATCAAAGTCTCCAACAATTTGTGGACCACCAAAAAGACTTGTTATTTTATTATTTGAGCAGTTGAAATCTCTTGCTACTTTCTTAGGACATCCTTCTAGAGTTTCTAAATTATTATTTGCAATATTAAAGTATCCATCAACAACTTCAAACTTAACTGGAAGCTCTCTTTCAACTACTTTACCATCTAAGTCTACATTGCCATGAACTGTGATATATAAATCTTCAGAGATTGTATAGTTTTCTATATTTTTACTTTTTAACCATTTTCGTATATCACTTAAATTTTTCATTTGGCACCTTTAATTAGGAAAATATAATTTTGAAGCATAAAAAAATTATTTTTGAATTATATCATAAAATATTTTAGAATAGAGTTTAGTTTTACTTAAATAAAGTAGAACCAACTCTAATCATATTTGATCCACAAGCTATCGCTAAATCAAAATCTGAGCTCATGCCCATAGAACAATATTTTGCACCAAAAGGTTTAAGTTCATCAAAAATATTTTTGGTAGTAATGAATGATTTTTTTACCACTTCTCTTTCATCTGTATGAGCACCTATACTCATTACACCTTTTAAACGGATATTTTTATAGTTTTCATTTATGTATTTATATATTGAAACTGCTTCATCAGGTTTTACACCTGCTTTACTATCTTCATATGCAGAATTTATTTGCAGTAAGCAAGACATCTTTTTATTTTTTGCTTCAAGTTTTTTATTTAATTCTTCTGCTAATTCAATAGAATCTAAAGAGTGCATTAATGTGGGATTTAAATCAATTAAATTGTTTATTTTATTTTTTTGAAGTCTTCCAACAAAATGCCACTCTATAGGCAAATCATTTAGAATATCTTTTTTTGTTTTTAAATCTTGAACTTTATTTTCACCAAAAGCTCTTTGTCCAACTTCATAAAGTGTTTTTATATCTTCCGCAGTAGAATATTTAGAGATACCAATAATTTTTACTATATGATGTTCTGATACTCTAAGTCTTGAAGCTTCGACTTTTGTAATAACTTTATCTAAATTTTTAACAGCAAGTTCTTTTTCCATTATTAACCTTTTAAAAATATTCTATTTATATCGTTGTATATACCAAGTAACATCAAAGAGGCTAAAATTACCCAACCAGCAAGTGTTAAAAACATAAATACTTGGTCACTTGGTTTTCTTCTTGTTATGATTTCATATAAATTAAACATTATATGTCCTCCATCTAATGCAGGAATTGGTAGAAGATTTAAAACTCCTAGGTTAACAGAAATTAATGCAGTAATAGCAAGTAGGGCGATTATAGATGATTCACTTGCATCAGAAATTACTTTTCCTATTGATATAACTCCTCCAACTTCTGAACTAGGAATTATCCCTTGAATAAGTTTTTGAACGCCAAGAAAAATCATCTTTGAAGATTCAATTGTTTTATCCCAAGCATAAGATAGTGCTGAAATTGGATCATGATAAATTGTTACTATTTTAGGTGCAGGGGAGATACCTATCATCCTTTTTTTGATGTTTTCTTTAAAAATATTTTGGGCATCAGAGATATATGGATTTATTGTTTTTGCTATAACTTTACCATCTCTTTCTATAATAAACTTTAATGAACCTTGAGAGTTTTTAATATAATTTCCTAAGTCTTCCCAAGTTTTTATATTTTTATCATTTATTTTTAATATTATATCACCAGCTTCAATTCCAGCTTTTTGAGCTGGTGAGTTTGGCTGAATTTGTCCAACAGTTGGACTTAAAGAATTAGCTCCTGCAAGTGCTATTACAAAATATAAAATAGCTGCAAGAATAAAATTTGCAAAAGGACCTGCAAATAATATTACTATTCTTTGCCAAGGAGTTTTGTTATTGTATGAGTCATTTCCCTCTTCAACAAGTCCTGGTTTAGTGTCATCTTGACCTTTCATCTTTACATAACCGCCAAGTGGTACTAAGGCAAATTGCCAAACTGTACCTTTCCACTCTTTTGCATAAATTTTTTTCCCAAAACCAATTGAGAAAACTTGCACTTTAACTCCAAAAAATTTTGCTGCTAAAAAATGTCCTAATTCATGGAAAAATACTAAAAATGAAAGTACTAATAAAAAAGTAATTGTACCCAAAAAAAATCCTTATATTTTAAAATAATCTCTAGTATATTCATATCCAGAATATATAGTTAAAACTACAGCTACCCATAAAAGTGCAGTTGCAAATGGCCAGTTCATAATTAAAAAACCTATTGCAATCATTTGAAATACAGTTTTAACTTTTCCAGCCATTGTTGAAGCTACACTTTTACCTTCGGCAACAGCAACAACTCTTAATCCTGTTATAAAAAATTCTCTTGAAAGAATTAAAAAAACAGCCCATCCAGAAGCTCTATCTATTACCATTAATCCTAGAAAACCTGCTAACATTAACATCTTATCTGCAAGAGGATCAAGAATGGCTCCAAGTTTAGTCATTTGATCCCAACTTCTGGCTATGTATCCATCAAAAAAATCAGTAACTGAAGCTATTACAAAAATCAAACCAGCAAAATAGTCAAGCCAACTTGGATGCCAGTTTTCAAAAATAAGTAAATCTCTTTCTATTAAAAATAGTAGCATTAGCGGTGCTAATGCTATTCTGAAAAGTGCGAGTGTATTTGGAAGATTTAGAGTTTTCTTCATTATTTAAATGTTGTCCCACCATCAACAATCAATGTATGACCTGTAATCCAAGATGCATCTTGAGTACATAAAAAGAAACATGATTGTGCTAAGTCTTGAGGTTGTCCAATTCTATTTAATGGAGAATATTCAGCAGTTTTAGCTTTTACTTCTTCATAATTTGTAAATGCTTTAAGTGCATCTGTATCAATAGGTCCACCAGAAACAGCATTAACTCTAATATTCATTTCTCCAAGTTCAGTTGCTGCATATCTAACCATTGCTTCAACTGCAGCTTTATTTGTTCCATGACCTGAGTAGTTTTCTATATAAACTAAATTTCCTGTACTACTTAAAGAGACAATTGAACCACCACCAATTTTTTCCATTCTTTTAGCTGCTTGTTGTGCTCCACAAACAAAAGCATTAACAGTTGCAGTATAAATATTGTTTAATCCTCTTGGTTTTAGTTTCATAAACTTACCATATCCACCAACTACAGCTCTTCCATAAATCATAGCATTTGAAATAAAGAAATCAACTCTATCAAAATCTTTATCAATTTCCAAAAATAATTCTTTATATTTTTCTGGCTCTAAAATATTAAATGGATAACACTTACATTTTACACCAAATTTATTTTCAATATCTTTACAAATATCTTCTGCAATTTGTGCATTCGAATTATATGTAAATGCAACATTTACACCATTACTTGCAAATTTATAAACACACTCTTTACCAATTCCTTTAGTCCCTCCACTAATAACTAAAGTCTTCCCCTTCATATTTTCATTCATTATTTTATCACCTCATAATTTTTTAATACTTCTTCTAATTTTTTCATTGTTTCTGCACTTGGTGCCGTTAATGGCAATCTATATTCCAATGTATCTAATAATCCTGCTAAATACATCGCAGCTTTAACTGGAATAGGATTTGGTTCAACAAAAAGTACTTTATTTAATTGATATAATTCATTATTTAATCTTCTTGCTGTATCATAATCTCCTTCAAAAACAGAATGAACAATTTTTGATTTTACATTTGGAAGTAAATTTGCTGTTACAGAAATAATACCTTTCCCACCATTTGCCAACATTGGGAAATCTATTGCATCGTCCCCTGAAATAATACAAAAATCAGGTCTTTGAGAATTTATTTCAATTGCTCTTTCTAGTGAACCTGTAGCTTCTTTTATTGCATAAATATTTTCTACATCATCATATAATCTTATAGCTGTATCAGCAGAGATATCAGAACCAGTTCTTCCTGGTACATTATATAACATAAATGGAATTTCTACAGATTGAGCAATAGCTTTATAGTGTTGATATAGTCCCTCTTGTGATGGTTTATTATAATATGGCGCAACAGATAAAAGACCATCTGCTCCTACTGACTGAGCATGTTTTGCAATATTACAAGCTTCATGTGTAGCATTTGAACCAGCACCAGCAATCACTTTAACATTAGTTCCTTTACAAGTAGCAACTGCAATCTCTATACACTCTTTATCTTCTTCAACAGAAAGTGTCGCACTTTCTCCTGTTGTACCAACAGGAACAACTACATCTATACCTTGTGCTATTTGTCTTTTTATTAATTCTTCATATTTTTGCGTATCTAATTTTCCATTTTTAAATGGGGTAATAAGTGCAGTCATTGCACCTGTAATAATCTCCATATTATCTTTTCCTTTTCTTATAATTAAACTTTTACAATATCTTCTGGCAGTTTTAAACCAGTATTTACATTAACCGTATGCTTTGAAAATGTTTCTAAATATTCCCAAAAACTTATCTTTGCTTCATCCGATATATCAAACTCTTTTAATATCTCTTCCATACATCCGAGCCATTCAGTTCTAGCTTTTTCAGTAATTGAAAAAGGTTCATGAGCTTTTATCATATCAAAGTGTCCAACTGTTTTTGAATAGTGTTTTTCTCCACCACAAGCTTCTATAAAAAACTTTACATTATGAGCTTTAACTTTTTCAAGTTCCTCTTCGTCTTGTGGAAAAAAGTTTCCTATATCACTATCTGATACTAAATCATAAAATTTATCAAAAAGCTTAATTAGTCCTTCTTCTTTCATCTCTTCTAGAAAAATAGGTTTTGGAAGCTTATATTCTGGTTTTTCTCCAAAAACTGTTTTTGTAATTTTATAATCCATTAATCATTTTTCCTCTTTTTTTAATATAACAGTAGTCGAATTCTCTTTTGTAAGATATTTTTTTGTAACTTTAATAATATCTTCTTTTTTTAATTTTTCAACTCTTTGTTCATATTCAAATAAAGGTTTAGTATTTCCTCTAACAAAGTAGCTTCCATACAACGATGCTACTGAACTAGAGTTTTCAAGTGAAAAAATAAAATCAGCTTTTGTATTTATTTTAATCTTTTCTATCTCTTTTTTTGTGATATTTCCATTTTTTATATCTTTTATTATTTTGTTTATCTCTTTTTTTACATCTTCAGCTTTTACACCTTCGTTGCAAACAGCCATAAAAAGGAAAACACCTGGGTCTGTTAATTCCATATTATATGCATACACTGAATTTACTAATCTTTTTTTATCTACTAAGATTTTTTGTAAATAAGAACTTTTTCCAGAACTTAAAAGTTCACTAAGAGCAGAAAGAGCAACTTGATCTTTATGTTCATAATTTGGAATATGGTATGAAACAGCTAACATCTCTACTTGAGTCTCTTTGTGAACTATTATATTTTTTTCACCATCTTGTTTAGGTTCAACCATATGAACTACAGATGGGATCTCTTTTTTGTTTTTTATATTTTTAAAATATTTTTCAGTTGAAGAGAATACTTCCTCTTTTGTTATATCACCAGCAATTACAACCGTAGCGTTTGCAGGTTGATAATAAGTAGAATGAAAATCTCTAATATCATCAATTGTCCAATTTTTAATATCATTTGTAAATCCAATTGGAGTCCAGTGATAAGGATGGTAAATATATGTGTTATTAAAAAGTCTATATTGTAAATATCCCATAGGATTATTGTCTGTTCTCCATCTTCTTTCTTCTGCAACCACATCTCTCTCAGGTTGGAACTCTTCATCTTTTAATGTCAAGTTTTCCATTAACTCTGCAAATAACTTTAATGATTCATCCATATTTTTAGAACTTGATTTAATAAAGTATTTTGTATAGTCAAAAGAAGTTGAAGCATTATTAACTCCTCCAAAACCTTTTACAATCTCATCAAATTCGCCAGCTTTTAAATTCTTTGTAGATTTAAAGTTTAGGTGTTCTAACATATGAGCAATTCCTGATTTACCCATAATCTCATTTCTACTACCTACATTATAAAATATATTTGTAGAAACAACATTTGAGCCGTTATCCATAGGAATAGCAACAATTTTTAATCCGTTTTCTAAAGTTTTTGTATAATAGTTTGGTAAACTTTGACTCATTAAATCTCCCATAAATATAATTAATAATGAAAAATGAAAAATAAATAATTTAGATTTTTTAATAGAAATCATTTTTCAATAACCTTTCTTATCTTAAATCTGAACCAATAACTTCAGATATATTATTAAATCCATCTTCTTTCATAAGTTCTAAGATACCTTCATTTATTTTTCTGACCATTGATGGTCCTTCAAAAATCATTCCAGTATAAGATTGAACTAAAGATGCACCAGCTTTCAATCTTTTATAAGCTTCTTTTGCATCAGAGATACCACCAACTGATATTAACACAGTTTTACCATATAACTCTTTTGAAATCTCTTTAAATAGATTATAAGATTTTTCAGTTAAGCAAGCACCACTTAATCCACCAAAGTCTTGTGCTCCTTCTACTAAAGAATACTCAATTGTAGTATTTGTTGCAATAATTCCAGATGCACCAGCATTTACTGCAGTTTTACAAAGTTCAATTGCTGTTTCAACTTCCATATCTGGCGCAATTTTTAAGAATATTGGTTTATCTGTTAATTCTTTTGCCATAGAAAAAAGCTCAGTAATAAACTTTTCATTTTGTAAATCTCTTAAGTTTGGTGTATTTGGACTCGAAATATTTATAACTAAATAGTCACTATTGTCTTCAAATTTTCTAATCAAGATTTTATAATCTTGAAGTGCAAACTCTTCAGGCGTTACTTTGTTTTTTCCAATATTTGCACCAATTGGTATCGAATATGGATAAACTTTTTTTAAGTTCATTAAAACTTTTGCTGAACCTTCGTTATTAAATCCCATTGCATTTTGAACAGAGTTTAATGCTGGGTATCTAAACATTCTTGGCTTAGGATTCCCATCTTGAGGTCTTGGTGTCATTGTTCCAATTTCAGTATAACCAAACCCTAATGCCATCATTGATTTTATCATTGTTGCATTTTTATCAAATCCAGCAGCTAATCCAACAGGATTTTGAAATTGTATTCCACATATCTCTTGATTTAGTCTTTTATCCATAATAAAATTTTTATTTATCATGTAATTATTGATTAGTTTTATATTTGGAAGTAATCTTAATCCAAACTCAGCTAAATTATGGGCTGTCTCAGGTTGAAATAAAAAAAGTAATTTTTTTAATGTTTGGTAACTAAACAAAGAGGTCCTTTATAAAAAATTTTAATATTTTATCTAAAATCTATTGAAAAAAAGTTAATAAAGCTTTTTATAAATTTGCTAAGTTATAAAGTCTTTGATATTCTTTACAATCTTTAACTAGACTTTCTTCATTTCCTATGCAAACAATTTTCCCTTTTTTAAACACTGCTATTTTATCTGCATTTTTAATTGTACTTAATCTATGTGCAATTACAAATGTAATTCTATCTTTACTTACTTCATCTATTACTTCAGAAATAATAGATTCACTTTCATTATCAAGTGCAGATGTTGCTTCATCTAAAATAAGTACTTGAGGGTTTTTATATAAAGCTCTTGCTATTGCTATTCTTTGTCTTTGTCCACCACTTAAATTAGTTCCAAATTCATCTAACTTAGTATAAATTCCATTTTCCATTGATGACACGAACTCAAGTGCATGAGCTTGTTTTAAGGCACTTTTTACTCTTTCTTCATCAATTTCATACCCATATGCAACATTTGAGGCTACAGTATCATTAAAGATATAAACTCTTTGGGTAACTACTGAGATGTTTTCTCTTAAAGATTTTATATTTATATCTTTAAGTTTTAAATTATTGAACAATATTTCACCTGATTCTGTATCATAAAATCTAATTAATAAATTTATTAAAGAAGATTTACCTCCTCCACTATCACCTACAAGAGCAACTTTTTCACCTTTTTGTGCTGTTAGATTAATATCTATTAATGCTTTTAAGTCTCCATAATTTAAAGATACATCTTTAATATTTATTGATTCAATATTCTTTGGAAAATCTAAATTTCCTGTTAATATTTCTGATTTTATATCATATAATGATATAACTCTTTCATGTGCTGCAACTGCATCTTGTAATTTACTATATATACCTGAAATTCTTTTTAAAGGAGTATATAACATAAATAATGCAGCAATAAATGACATAAATGAACCAGCTGTTAATTCACCATTTATTACTTCTGTTCCACCATAAATAATAACTATTGCAGCAGCAACTGCACCTATAAACTCCATTATAGGTGATAAAAGTTCAGCAGTTTTAACTGATTTAACATTTATATTAAAAAAGTTTTTATTATGAATTATAAATTTATCAATTTCAAGTTTTTCTGTACCATTTGCTTTTATTATTTCAAGGTTATTAAAAGTTTCACTTAGATGAGAAGTTATATCAGAAGCACTTTCTTGAGATCTAAATGAAAGTTTCTTCATTTTTTTCGCTAATTTTAAAATTGGATATACAGCAAGTGGCATGACTATTAATCCATAAAATGCCAATTCTGCACTTTGGTATATTACTACTCCAATTAAGCCTACAATTGTTAGAATTTCTCTAATAAATCCAGCAATTTGATCAGAGACTGCTGATTGAATTCTACCTATATCATTTGTAATTCTAGAAATTAACTCTCCTCCATGTTTCTTTTGAAAAAATGCAATATCAAGAGTTAATATGTGTCCTAAAAGTTTGTCTCTAGTTATTCTTATAATGTCTTGTCCTATGTAAGAAACATAATAAACTTGTATGTATTTTCCTACACCTTGAGCTGTTTGTACTAAAATTAATAATACAGGTACTATATATAACATTTCTGTATCTTTTGCAATAAAAACTTTATCAAGTAAAGGTTTTATAATATATGCTAATCCAGCACTTCCTGAAGCTACTAGAATAATACCAATTAAAGCATAAAATATTTTCAATTTGTAATTTTTATAATAAGGTAAGTAATATAAAAAGAATTTTTTCATTTTTTTCCTAAAATTTTAATTTAAACATTTATTTTATCTAAAATTACATAAAATAGAGTGTTTTTAATCTTTTAAAACCAAAAGCTTTTAATGTTAAAAAGAAGAGTATAAATCCACTTAGAGTACTAGCAAAGGCTAATCCAGCTGCTTCATATGGTCCAATTAATATAAGTGAAAAAACAATGTTTGCACCAAGTGATTTAACTGAAATTTTTGCTGCTAAAAATTGTTCTTCTTTTGCATATAACCATAAGGAAAATATTTTTGCTAGTCCATATGGCAAAAGTCCAATTAAATACATAGTTAATATCAAAGCAGTATTTGAAGTATCAATACTTGAAAAAGCTCCTCTTTCAAAGAGTAACCAGATTATTTCATCATTTAAAATAATACCAATTAGTGTTGCAATTAATAAAAGGGAGAATAAAATCAAAGAAGACTTTTTCATAAGTTGTAAAGCCTTATTTTCATCTTTATTTTTTATTGCACGGGCTATCATTGGAAACAGGGCAACAGAAGTTGCAATTGCAAAAAGAGCTAGGGGAAGTTGAAATACTCTATTTGCATAATATAAATATGAGATAGAACCAGTAACTAAAAAAGAAGCTAGCCAAGTATCTAAAAAGGCAGAAAGATGTGCGGTTGAGCTTCCCATCGTTGCAGCAAAAAAGTTTTTATAAAATCTATTTTCTTCTTTTTTTTCATGTCTTTTAAAAGTAAATATTTTACATAAATTATATTTTTTTATTGCAAGCAAATGAACAGCTATTTGTAGTATCCCTCCAATAAGTACTCCGTAAGATAAATAAAATGTAATCTCATATTTATCATAGTTTTTTGAGATAATTAGTGCTGCAATTAAACTCAAATTTAATAAAGAAGTTGAAAATGCTGTTGTTGCAAAATGATTTTTATATTGTAATAATGCCGCCATAAAAGTAACTATGAAAATTAAAGGTAGATAATAAAAATTTATTGCAACTAAAGGTGATGCTAAATCGATAGTTTTATCATCAAATCCAAAGGCAACAGCTTTTGTAATTAAACTTGAAAATAGGGTAACTATAAGTGATAATAGTATTAAAAATGCAATTAGTTGAAGAAATATAACAGATGAAAATCTAATTTTGTATTTTGATTTTGCATATGATGGAATAAAAGCTTGAGTAAATGCCCCTTCTGCAAATATTCTTCTAAAAAGATTTGGTATCTTAAAAGCAACAAAAAATATATCAGAATATATATTTGCGCCCAATATTGATGCAGTTAAAAGGTCTCTAATAAAACCTAAAATTCTTGAGAGTAAAATACCACTACTATTTGTAAAAATTGATTTAATTAACATCGAAGTCACTTTTTTTATGAATAACTAATTGAGTTTTATTTTTATAATAGCCAATTTGAGCACGTTTTATTTTAATATTCATTATATCTTTTGGTTTATCCTCTTTATTTTTAAAATATATATTTATAGCTTTTTCTTTATAGTAAAGCTTTCCATCTTTATATAAACCTTCTATATTTTCTACCATTTCATTTTGATAGTTTAAATTTTCTAGATTAAGTTTACTAAAATCTAAATATAAATCTTTATAATCTAAAAACTTTCCATTGTTTTTTAAAATTTTAAAATCTTTAATCTCTTTTAGACCAAAGTAGTTTTTTATTTGAAATATTCTTATATCATAAGAATAACCTTCTTGTAAATCTTTTGCATTGTTATAAAGGTAAATTGCTCTATCATTTTTTTGTTTTATAATTGCATTTTCTGAATCTTTATAAATAACTATTATATCTTTTAAATCTATAGATTCAGTTAATTTAACTTTTTTGTATAGTTCTGAAATATGTTTTATATTTTCATCTTTTTTTTCTTTTTTGAGAATTTTATTAGTAGTAAAGCTTGCAATTATAGGTAGATGGTCTGAAAAACCATATCCTTTATGACTTTTATTTACTATCTTCCATCTATTTATTTTTTTATTTTTATATAAATATGAGGGCTTAAAAACTTTGAAACTATTTTTTTTATAAGATATATTTTTATTGTCAAATAAGGAAGCTGGGACAATTATATTATCAGGTGTCTGATTCTCACCTCTGTATTTACTAGAAAATCTATCTTCGAAAGGTACTTCTAACCATAAGTTATAATGTACTTTTTTTTCATATTTTAAAATATCTTCTTTTGTAATATAGTTTTTGTTTATTGTTGTATTTAATACTTGATTTATCCCTGTTAAACTTTGTGTGTTATTTAGGTCTTTGTTAAAATAGATCGTTTCAAATTCATTATAGTTTGAATTAAAATCACCAAGTAAAATATAATCATAATCAAAAGGAAGTTTGTTAATTCTATCAAAAAGTTTTTTTGCAAATTTTATTCTATAACTTTCTGGTGATCTTTTTGATGGCCAATGATTATTAAAAATTTTAAATTCAAAATTATCAAATTTAAATGTAGTTTCTAAAATAGGTCTAAACGTTTTATTAGAAAATTTCACTTCAATTGTTTTATCTTTTAAAATTTTAATTTTACTTAAAAATCCAACTCCAACACTAGAATTTGGATATTTTGAAAAAGAATAATATTTATAATCTGGAAGTTTTTTTAATAGAAGTTTTATTAGTTCTTTATTTTCAACCTCTTGTAAAGCAATAATATCACTATCTAAATCTTTTAATACTTTAATTGTGTTTGAAAGTTTTATATCAAAAGTTTTTTTATTCCAATTTGAATTAGAGTTTGGTTTATACTCTTTATAGTCAGTTTTGTTAGATTTTAAATCAAAGAGATTTTCCACGTTATATGAACTAATTGTAAAATCTTTTGCATATAAACAGATGCTTAGAAAAAGTAATAAAAAAAGTCTTACCAAAACATCTCCATAATCTTAATAAATGAATTGGTATTTTATCTAAGAGTAGAAAAATCTACTCTTAATATATCTATTTTTTACTATTAAGTCTTGATTGATACTCTTGAGGGTGTTTACAAACAGGGCACATTTTTAGTGCTTTTTTACCTCTGTGAACATGTCCACAAACTTCACAAATCCATTCTTCATCATCATTGTCACTTTCAAATTCTTTTCCAGATTCAAGTCTTTCTAGTAACATTTTATACATATTTTCATGTTCAATTTCAATTTTACCAATTAAATCTAACATTTTAGATATTTGGTTTTTACCTTCCTCTTTTGCAATTTTTGCAAAGTCTGGATACATTGTTACATTTTCATAACTTTCACCTGCAATTGCATCTTTTAAGTTTTCTATCGTGTCACCTAACTCTTTACCTTTTAACATCTCGTTACAGGCTCTTAATTCTAAGTTAGCATGCTTTTTCTCATTGTTCGCTGCTCTTTGGAAGTGTTCTGCAATATCTCTATAACCTTCTTTTTGTGCTACTTTTGCATAATACTCATATTTGTTTCTTGCCATTGATTCACCAGCAAATGCTTTCATCAAGTTTACTGCTGTAAGGTTTTGTGTAATCATCTCCATTGCTTCGCCACAGCAATGTAGTTCTCCTCCACCAACATTTTGTACTTCAACTATATTTCCACATTTGTTACATTTGTACGATTCGTATTGTCTCATGACTTCTCCTTATTATTTTTATAGATTTAGTTAATCATAACATACTATATTAAAATTTAAACATACTTACAGTTAATATAATCTTAAAAGAAAATTATTTTCTTTTACTAATATTAATCAGTAAATAAAAAAACAAGTTTAATATATTAGAATTACATTATGAATTAGTCCGTATAGCTAAAATTAAATAAATTTTATGTAAAATAATACGGGAAAGGAAATAATATGTTCAATAGCTCAGTTTTGTTAAAAGAGTACGATCTTAAAGTTACTCCACAAAGAGTTGCAATTGTTGATGAATTATATAAAAATGGACATATGAATATTGATGAGTTATATCAAAATTTATTAAAAAAATTCCCTTCAATATCTCTTGCAACTATATATAAAAATGTAAATGCAATGGTTGAAAAGATTTTTTTAAATGAAGTAAAAATTCCTGAAGCTAAATCAGTTTATGAATTAGCAAAAGAGGAACACTCTCATCTTGTTTGTTCATCTTGTGGATATATAGAAGATATCCATGTTGATACATCTATTTTAAATGAATCAATAGCAAAAATTTCTAACTTTAAAGTAGAAGATACAAAAGTTGTATTTTCAGGAATTTGCTCTAAGTGTCAATAAAATTCAATATAGCCTTTTATAGGCTATTTTGAATAACTAATCCTAACACTACCATTAAAACTATACCTGCACTTTTATTATAAAGTTTATTAGCTGTTATAAATACTAACATCAGTGATAAGATAAATGCAGCTGCAATATCAAAAAAGTTTGCACTTAAGTCTACATTTAATGGATTTACCATTGAACTTATACCTAGTACCATTGTGAAGTTTGCAACATTTGAACCAATAATATTACCAATTGCTAAATCTGCATTATTATTTAAAGCTGATTTAATAGAGATTGTCAATTCTGGTAAAGAGGTACCAAAAGCAACTAAAAACAGACCAATAACCCATTCACTAATTCCAAAACTTCTAGCTATATTTCCTGCACTATCAATTGCAAAGTCTGCTCCAGCAATAGTTAAGACAAAACCTATTAGTAACATTATAGAGCTTTTACCCCAAGCGAATTTTTCTTTTTTTAAATCTTCATTAAGTTCTTCAACTTGATTTGAAGTGACAAGAAACATTAAATACCCAATCATTAAAATTACAAATAACAAACCATCAACAAAATTTAATTTTCCATCTATACCCATTAGAATGAAAACTAAAATAGGAAATAAAGCCCATGCTGAGTCTTTAGCAAAAAGATCTCTATCTGGTTTGATTTTTTTAGAGATTAAAAATACTGCACCTAATACCAAAGCTATATTAAATATTGTACTTCCTATTACATTTGCAACAGCAATATCTCCACTACCTTTACTTGAAGCTGAAATTGATACTGCCATTTCAGGAAGTGATGTTCCAAGCGCAATTAAGGTTGCACCAATTACAAAAGGTGAAATATTATAGTGAAGAGCAATTCTTTCACTTTGTTCAATAATAAAATCTGCTCCATAAATCAAAGCAGTCATTGCAACTACAAAAATTAGTATATCCATTTATGAATTCCTTACTATTAAACTTTTTGGTAAGTTATATTTATTTATCAATTCTTCCTCTTTTTTTCTATGTTCACCATCATCTACTTCATGGTCGAAACCTACTAGATGAAGTAAACCATGAATAAAAAGAAGTTTAAATTCATCTTCTAGACTATGATTATATTCTTTTGCTTTTTCTTCTACAAAATCAATTGAAATCACTATAGAACCTAATGGCATATCAGGCATTTCAAATTCAAGAGGAAAACTTAAAACATCAGTTGCTTTATCAATATTTCTATGTTCTTTATTTAACTCTTTTATTGCATTATTATCAACTATAATTAGTTCAATATCTTTTTTTGTTAAATCATTAGCTATATTTTCTATAGAAGTAATATTAACATTATATTCTGTCTGATTATCTAAATCAATCATTTTTTATCCATTATTATTTTGGCGGATTATATCTAAAGTTTACAAATGAGTAGCTAAAAATAGATTTTTATTTAAGTATATACAATATAGAATATAAAAAACATAGGAGTGGGTATGCAACTAGAAAATGGAACTAGTGATTTTATTGAATTTAAAGTTGATAGAAAAGATTTAGCCAAAAACTTGGGTATCTCAAAGGAAGATAACTTTCCAGAAGTTTTCGCAACAGCAAGAATGATTGCCTTAATGGAAGCTAGTGCGGCAAAAATTTTAACCCCATTATTAAATGATGGGGAATTATCTGTTGGTGTTGAAGTAAATGTTAAACATCTAGCTCCAACTTTATGTGGTGATATTGTTAAATCAACAGCAACTTTTGTTGGGATGGAGGGAAAACTTTATAAATTTTCTATTGAAGTTGAGGATTCTGGTGGAAAAATAGGTGAGGGTACTCATACAAGAGCAATTGTTACAAAAGATAGACTGATGGCAGGAGCAAATAAAAGAGTAGGGGAATAGAGCTTTAAAAAAGCTCTATCATTTTAGATACTTCATCAACTGCAAAGGTTTTTAAATCAAGCTTTAAATTTGTTTTCTGAGCAATTACAGCTTTTCTTATCCCCTGAGCTTGCGCTTCTTTTAATCTCAAATCAATAGAATAAACATCTTTTATCTCACCAGTTAGTGATACTTCACCTATAAATGTTGATTCTTTTGAAATTGGTCTATCTCTAAATGAACTAATAATTGCAGCTATTACAGCTAAGTCTGCGGAGCTTTCTTTTATTTTTATTCCACCACTAATATTTACAAAAACATCATAATGGTTTAGTGGTAAATCAATTTTCTTTTCAAGTAAAGCTAATAGCATATTTAATCTATTTCCATCAAATCCTGTTGCTGTTCTTTTGGGATTTGGATAAGTTGATTCTGTTACTAAAGCTTGAACTTCAATTATAAGTGCACGGCTTCCTTCCATAACTACAGTTAAAGCTGAACCACTTTGAGCTTTACTTTTATCAAAAAATTTTGAGGCAATATCTTTTGCAGAGATTAATCCCTCTTGTGTCATCTCAAAAATTCCTATTTCTGAAGTTGAACCAAATCTGTTTTTAAAACCTCTTAACATTCTAAGTTCCCTGCTAGCTTCCCCTTCAAAATATAAAACAGTATCAACCATATGTTCTAAAACTCTTGGTCCTGCAATACTTCCATCTTTTGTGATATGTCCAATAATAAACATAGCTATATCACTCTCTTTTGCTTTTCTCATTAGCTCAAAAGTTATCTCTCTTACTTGTGAAACTGAACCAGGCGCTGAGGTGATTGCACTTGAATAAATTGTTTGAATTGAGTCAATAATACAAACTTCATACTCATCTCTTAATAGTTCATCAAGTATCTCTTCAAGTTTGATTTCACTTAAAAGATATAATTTATCATTGTTTGCTTCAAGCCTATTTGCTCTAAGCTTTATTTGTCCAGAGCTTTCTTCTCCTGATACATATAATACTTTTTTGCCAGATTTTGCAATACTTCCAGCAACTTTTAAAAGAAGAGTTGATTTCCCAACACCTGGACTTCCTCCTATTAGAGTAAGGCTTCCTGGAACAACTCCTCCACCTAAAACTAAATCAAATTCATCATTGTATGAAGAAAATCTTGTTACATCATCTTGTTGTATTTGTGTAATTGGAGTTGCTTTAGATGTAGAGTTTACAACTTTAGCAGCTTGTTTTAAAACCTCTTGTTGCTCTTGGTTTAATTCAATAAAAGAATCCCAAGAGCCACAATTTGGACATTTACCTAACCATTTTGAACTTTGTTCTCCACAGTGTTGACACTCAAATAATGATATTTTTTTCTTAGCCATATAGTCTCTTTTTCTTTTTTTATTTTGGAATTATAATCAAATATATTTAAGAAGATTAAAAATATGACATATTGTAATAAAAGTTTTAAGCATTAAAGCAATAGAATTCTAAAAATAAATTATAGGATATGTATTGATACAAAGAGATATTTGTTTTAAGTGTTATCGACCAAAAACTAGTTGTATGTGTAAACACATAAATATTATAGATACAAATACAAGATTTATAATATTAATGCATCCAAAAGAGTATAGAAAAACAAAAAATGGGACGGGACACTTTACAAATCTTTCTTTAAAAAATTCAAATATATATATAGGTATTGATTTTTCCAATCACGAAAAGATAAATGAGATAATAAAGAATCCAAATATAAATTCATATGTTCTTTATCCTGGGAAAAATAGTATTGAATTAAATTCCCAAAAATTAGTTAACGATGGAAAAGAGAATGTGATTTTTATTATCGATTCAACTTGGCCTTGTTCTAAAAAAATGATTAGATTAAGTAAAAATATAGCTTCATTGCCAAAGCTTAGTTTTAAATATACACAAGAATCAAATTTTAAAATTAAAACCCAACCTAATCTTTATTGCTTATCAACTATAGAATCTGTTTTTTGTGTTTTAAAATTATTAGATAAACAAGGTTTAGAATCAATAAATAAATCTGAATTTGAAAAATTTTTAGAGCCATTTGAAAAGATGGTTGAGTACCAATTAACTTGTGCTAGAAAGTCTCAAATAAGAAATAAAGCTGTGGTTTTATGAGTATAAAAACTATAAAATTATTTTGTGATGGAAGTGTAAATCCAAAAACAAAAATTGGTTATGGAGCATATTTTATTTATAATGAAAAAATACAGAAACAAGATATAAAAATAAAAAAATTTCTTGATACTTCTTCTACAAAATTAGAATTGGAAGTTTTACTTTGGGCTTTAGAAAAAAATGAATTAAAGAGTTTAAAAGTTAATATATATACAGATTGTCAAAATATTTTAAAGCTTTTAGATAGAAGAGAAAAGTTAGAAAAAAATGGTTATTTAACTAGTACTGGCAAGATAGTTAATAATACTATTTTATATAAAAAGTTTTATGAAAAATATGATAATTTAAATTTAGAATTTATAAAAGTCAAAGGGCATAAAAAATCGGTTTTGAAAGATGAAATTGATAGTTTATTTAACCTTGTAGATAAAGCTTCAAGAAGAGCATTAAGAGAATTTAACAAAAAAGAGGAAATATGATTTTATATATACATGGATTTGGAAGTAGTGGCTTTGGTGGAAAGGCTTCACTTTTTAGGGAATATTTTGAGGACGAGGTTATTACTCCTTCTTTATCTTATGTGCCTAAATTGGCAATTGATACGTTGGAACAAATAATTGAAGTTTTTTTAAACAAAGATGAGAATATAGGTTTAGTAGGTTCCTCTTTAGGAGGATTTTATGCAATCTATTTGGCTAATAAATATAATTTAAAAGCTGTTTTAATCAATCCTTCTGTATATCCATATAAAACACTTGATAAAATTGGAATGGCAATGAATTATTATGATGGAACATCTTTTGAAGTAACTAAAGATCATATTGATTATTTAAAAGCTATTGAAGTTAATCAAATAGAAAGCCAAGAAAATTTTTTAACACTTCTTCAAACAGAAGATGAAGTTTTAGATTATACAGAAGCAGCTGATAAATTAAGTGATAGTGAACTTATAATAGAAGAGGGCGGAAATCATTCTTTTGAAAATATAGAGAGCTATTTTAGAAAAATATCTATTTTTTTAGAGTAGGAGTAATAAAACTTACTATAATCTCTTTTTGGCATAAAATTTTAAAAAGAAAAAATTATTTAATATAGGATTAAAATGAGTGAAAAAATATTTTGGTTAGAACCTTATAGAACAGAACTAGATTCAATAGTGTTGGCTATAGAAGAGAATACGGTAGAACTATCACAAACAATTTTTTATGCACAATCAGGTGGACAAGAAAGTGATACGGGAACTATAAATAATATACCTGTTCTAAAAGCTGAAAAAAAAGATGACACAATAATTTATACATTAGCTTATAAACCAACTTTTAAAGTGGGTGATCAGGTTCATACAACTATTGATTGGAAACGAAGATATCGACTTATGAAGCTCCATTTTGCCGCAGAATTAGTTTTGGAACTGTTTTACAAGGAATACAAAGAGATAGAAAAAATTGGGGCACATATTTCTGAAGATAAAAGTCGTCTTGATTTTAAATGGGAAGAGAATATTTCATCTTTGTTAATAAATATTCAAAATAAAGCACAAGAGTTAATAGATAAAGATTTACCAATACAAAGTAATTTTTCAGATAAGAGCAAAGGTAAGAGATTTTGGAAAATAGATGGTTTTGCAGAGGTTCCTTGTGGTGGTACACACCTAAAAAGGAGTTCTGAAATAGGTAAAATAAGTTTGAAACGTAAGAATATTGGAAAAGGTAAAGAGAGAGTTGAAATTTTTATTGACTAATAAATAGTAAGCTTTTGCTTACTATTTACCGTTTTTGATTGTTTTTAAATCTAATCCTAATGCTTTAAAGTTAGATTCTACGCTATGTTTTTCTTCTAAAACTTTTGAGTTATAATGACCCATCTCTTCTCTTGGTAATAAACCTTTTTTCAAATCAAAGTCTGCTCTTTCTTGTGCATTCATATATAAAACAACATCTGCAACTTCTTGGTCACTTAAACTTCCACCTTGACCTAAAGGCATATTTGATTTAACCCATGCAGCAGCTTTATCTAGTTTACTCATACCAGCACCTGTGTTATATGATAACCATTTTCCATTTGAATCTTTTCCCCATAAAGGAGGGAATGCACCAGGAATACCAGCCCCATTTATACCATGACATGAAGCACATTTTTTAGCATATACATCTTTCCCTGCTAAATAGTTCTCATGTGTAGCTTTTTTCTGGATAGCTTTAAAATGTTTTACAGCTTTAGGATATAGTTTTGTATTATGAACACTCCAAGGACCTTTTTCATTCATTTTAATAGTTGTGCCCTCTGAAAGCCAAGTTATATATGCGGCTATTGCCATACTAGCTTCACTATCTACAATTAGTCTTTTCCCATTCATACTTCTCATAAAACAGTTATTTGATCTATCTTGTAAAGATTGAACTGTTTTTTCCCTTTTTGACCATGCAGGGAAAGCAGCAGCTGTTCCTATCCAACTAGAGATCCCTTTTCCTGTTCCTACTTTGCCATCGGCACCTTTTAAGTGACAACTTTTACATTGTAATTTATTACCTACAAAATCCTTTGTTAATGGATGTGTATCTGTGTTATTTACAATATCCTCACCAAGTTTTACCAGTTTTCCAACTTCTCCTGCAGGATAAGCTTTTGGAGCTGAAGTTGGGATTGATGAAGCACATGCCAAAGATGCAAATATTAGTACTGAAAGTAAAGTTTTCATACTATCTCCTTTTTAATTTTTTATATTTTAGCAATTGAATATAAATTAAAAGTTGGTTTTTAAATATATAGATTAAGTTTTAATTAAGATGTTATATAAATAAACTTTGAACCTTTGTTTTTTTTAGATTCAACTTTAATATTTATAGAATTTTTTTCACATATATTTTTTACAATATTTAAACCTACACCAAAACCACCTTTGATACTCTCTTCTCTATGATATCGATTAAATATTTTTTCTGTGTTAGTAATACCAATACCAAAATCTTCAACACTAAAAAAGATATTTATCTTTTTATAAAGTTTTATAATAATTTTTGAATTTTCATTTGAATACTTAATTGCATTTGATATTGTGTTATCTATAATTCTTTGAAGTTCTATTCTGTTTATTTCGATATTTATATAATCTTGTATATTTTGTTCAATTTGAATTTTTTTTGAGTAAGCTAAACTTTCAAACATATCTATTCTATGTTTTAAAAATACACTAAAATTTATAATTTCTTTTGAATAAGATACTCTTTTTTGTTTTATTAAGTATTCTATATCTTCATAAGTTAGTAAAAGTGATTTTACAGCATTAAGGGATCTTTTCACTTCATTTGAATTTTTATCTTTCTCTTCAAGTAATTCCAAGTTTAATTGTAAAACACCCAAAGGGGTTTTTATCTCATGCATTGCATCATTAAAAAATCTATCTAAATATTTATTTGCCTTTTTGTATGGGGTTATTGTCTGTTTTAATATAATGTAGGCACTAATAAATATAAAAATACCAATTGAGATTGTAAGTATAGAAATTTTTAAATATATTTCATTTAAATTTAACTCTTTTATTAAAATTAATGATTGGGCATTTAATCTATTTGTATTTAATATATATTTTTTTGAAATTGTATTTTTATTATCTAAATTTTTATTTGTTGTTGAATAGATTAAATTATTGTTTTTATCGTATAAATAGGCGTCATAATTAAAAGATTTAGGAAAATAGAATATGTCATTTTTAGAGTTATTAAAATCATAAATTGCTCTTTGGATATTTAGTCCCTGATATTCTAATTGGTATTTTTGATTATATTTATAACTTTGAATTTCACTTTGCATATAAAAATAAGCGGGTATAAAAATTAGTATAATGATTAATAAAGTATAAGCTAATGAGAGTTTTGTTAAATGATTTTTACTAATTAACTCTTGCAATTTTGTATCCTACGCCACGTTTCGTTTCTATTAAGTCTTTTGAAGTTTTATCCCTAATATTTTTAATAAAAACTCTGATGTCTGCTTCATTCATATATTTTTCATTCCAAACTTCACATCTAAGTTGTTCTATACTTACATAGCAGTTTTTGTTTGTAATCAATAAAAATACAATCTCCAATTCTTTTTTTGTTAAATTTACTAACTCATCGTTTTTATATAATTGCATAGTAGAGATATCATATGAAAAATATTCATTTATTTTTAATCTATTTTCATTTAGTGTGAAATAAAAAGATTTTATTAGTTGTTCAACTCTGTATTTTAATTCTTTAGGTGAAAAAGGTTTTTTTATATAATCATTACAGCCTAATTCATATCCCATACTTAGATTATTTATATCAGTAAGAGAGGTTATAAATATAACAGGAATATTGTTTTTATCTTCCCTTAGTTTTTTTACTATTTCATAACCATTAAGACCTGGTACTCTTATATCTAAAATAAGAAGATGATAGTTTTTTTCATATATTGCATCAAATGCTTCAGTTCCGTTATCAAAATCATCAACTATATAATTTAGTGTTTCCAAATATTCTTTGATACTATTTTTATAATCATAATCATCTTCTAACAAAAGTATATTCATTCTATTATAATCCCACTTTTATCTATTACTCTTTGTTTTTCATAAGAGTTGTCTATTATTACATTATCATCATTTGATAAGGCAATTACTATATAGCCTAATTTTTCTCTTGTTAATGAATAGATAGAAAAATAACTAAATGCTTTTTTTTCACTTGTGAAATAACCATAATCTTTTAATTTTTTTAAATCAAATTTTTTTAGTAAATTAGTATTTTTATTATTATCGTTTACTAAAGTATAGTTTTGAATTTTTTCATTTTCTATTAAAGTGTCTGCTATTTTTAAATATTTATTTTCTAAAAGAATAAAAGTTTCGTATCCTTTTTGTTTTAATTCATTTTCTAAATAATCAAATCCTATAATCACTTCAATAGAACCAATTTGTTCATTATCTTTAAAAATAGGAGAGATTGCTTTTATATTTAAACGTTTACCTAATTCAATTGACACTAAAGGTTTTTTTTCTTTAGATACTTTTACTACACCTTGCCTAAAAGATTCTAGAGGAATATCTTTTTTTGTAAAATCCCAACTTCTAATATAAGTAGTCAAATCTTTATTATGTATCTGTACATCAAAATTACTATCTTGAAGTTTTTTAAGTAGGCTAATCTTTTTATTTACTATTTTAAAACTTTCTTTTCTATCTTTTTTAAGAAAACTGTTTTTTAATTCTTGATCTTGGGATAATAATATTGATAAAGATAAAGCATAACGCTTCTGTTCTTCAAATAGATATCTAGTTGTAGTTAAACCATTTTCCAATTGAGATAATAGATTGTCATCTTTATCTATTTGGGTTAGTTTATAGAAAAAAAATGAGAGAGTAATAGCTGCAAAATTTAATAATATAAAAATATAACGATTTATATGTGAATCAAATATTTTCAAAGGAAATCCAGATATATTTATAGTTCTTGAAGTGTTCTAATAAGTTTATAATTATTTATAACATCTCTACTAACTTTATTATAAATAAACTTAGTTTCAATTATATTTGCTAAAAAGTTAAATTTATTTGCTAAAATTTTTAACTCTTTATCAATTGTTTCATTTTTTGTTAATTTTTTATATATATCAATAATCTCTTTGTAATCTAACTCTTTTTTTAAATCACTTAATGAAACTAAAAAAAGGAAAAAGTCTCTGAATTGAATATCGTGTAAGCTAATATCATTTGAAAACTTATCTTCAAAATCAATAGCTGAGATTAAATCATCTTTTAATGTATAATTTTTAATTTGTGAGCCTGCATGGTATTCACCTACATTATGTATTTGGGCTAATACATTTACAGTTTTCTTAATAAGTTCCTCTGTTTCTGAAGTATCTAATACTGTGTGTCTTATATATTTTCTTAAATTTACACCTTTATCTTCCAAAACTAAAAAGTCTTTTTGACAGGCTACAACTTCAGGAACATTTATATTTTTCTCTTTTAGTCTTTGAAGTTTTGTTACTTCATGGTATAAAACACTCTCTTTTTCACTAGGAATAACAGGCATTAAACCTTTTGCTTTTGTAGTTTTATATATCAATTTATGAATAAAACTTGAATCACTTTTGCTTGAACGTTTTAACCAATAAAATTTATTATCATGCTCTATATGTAATATAAACTCTTTATTATTTTTAACAATATCTAAAATTTTTTCTTCAAGTTCTTTTGTCTTGAAAAAATATATATCTTTATTAAACATTAAATCTATTTTTCTTCTGTGTAGATTTCATCTAATAATGAGTCAACAAAATCATCAGGACTAAATTCTATTAAATCTTCAGCACTTTCACCAATACCAACATAAAAGATTGGTAGTTCTAGTTGATTTGAGATAGAAAAAAGTGCTCCACCTTTTGCTGTTCCATCAAGTTTTGTAACTATAATACCATCAACTCCAACCATTTCATTAAATGCTTTTGCTTGGGCAATTGCAGTATTACCTTGTGTTCCATCTAAAATCATTAGTTTTTGATGAGGTGCGTTTTCCATAGCTTTAGAACAAACTTTAACAATTTTTTTTAATTCATTACTTAAATTTGTTTGTGTTTGTAAACGTCCTGCTGTATCAATAATAACATTATCAATATTTTTAGCCATGGCTGATGAAATAGTATCATATGCCACGGCACTTGCATCATGACCCTGTTTAGTTTTAATAATTGGAACTTCAAGTTTTTGTGCCCATGTAGCTAATTGTTCAATTGCAGCAGCTCTAAATGTATCACCTGCACCTAAAATTACCGATTCTCCAGCTTTTTTAGATCTATTTGCAAGTTTTGCGATTGTTGTTGTTTTTCCTGCACCATTTACCCCAATTATAAGTCTTACAAAAGGTCTTGGTAAGTTTGATAAATCCACATCAGGTGCATGTTCAAAAAGCATTACAAGTCTGTGTCTTAATTGTTTTCTTGTAATCATATCAGGAAGTCCATCCATAGCTTTTTCTATGATTTCATATTCCATATCTGCTTCAATTAACAACTCTTCAATATCATCAAAAGATATTTTCTCTTTTTTATGAGGAACAACAGTTTTTATATTCTCAAAAGTTTTTGATAAAGCTTTCCCAAAAAAACTTTTAGATTCATTTTTATTATTTTCTTCTTCTAGAATTTTATTCTCTTCTAACTCTTGTTCTTCTTCTTTTTTCTTAAAAAAACTAAACATGTATTATTCCCTAAATGCTCTTTTTATATCTGTTTCCATCATTTCTTCAGGAACAACTCCTACATATTTTTGTACAGTTTTACCTGTTGTGTCAAAAAGAAACATTGTAGGAATTATCTCAACTTTACCCATCATATCAGCAATTTTAAAATTATTATTGTGATTTGAAACATTATAATTTATATTATATTCTTTTATAAAATCTTGAATCTTTTTATCTTCTGATAAAACACCATTCTTTTCACCCATATTAACTGCAATAATCTCAAAGTTATCTTTATATTTGTTCTTTAAGTTGATTAAATGGGGGATTTCGGCTTTACATGGAGGACACCAAGTTGCAAAAAAGTTTAATAGTACAACTTTACCTTTTAACTCTTTAAAATCAATCCCATCTGCTGTTTTTTCTAAAGTGATTTTTGGCATCAATTGTGAAGTTATTTCGAACTTAACTTCTTTTTTTTCTATAGTTTCTTGTTTCTCATCTTTTTTTGAATCACATCCAGTAACCACTAAGATAACTGAAATTATAAAAAATGCGATTTTTTTAAACTGCATTTTAATTCCTTGTTGGTAAAATAATTTAAGGTAAGAATTTTACCGAAGTAAGGCTTAAATATGGAAAGAAATCACAAAAGTGATTTTAGAAAATCGTGTATAAAAAGATTAGAGTTTACAAGCCGTTTTTTAAAGTTTAGCAAAGAGAAAAAAACAGTAGAAAAATTAAAAAGAATTATAAACAAATATGATGCAAAAAATATTTTGTTGTATATTCCAATGGATATGGAAGTTGATGTACTTCCTTTGATAAATTATTTACGTAAGGAACAGAAAAATGTTTATGTTCCTTTTATGGTTGGGGATAGTTTTAAATTAGTAAAGTATAGGTTACCACTTGAAACCAAAAAATTTGGTATAAAAGAGCCAAAAAACTCTTTTTGCATAAATAAAAAAATCGACTTAGCTGTAGTGCCTGTGGTGGGCATAGATAAAGAGTGCAAAAGAATTGGTTTTGGTCGTGGAATGTATGATAGATTTTTTTATAGGTTGAAATACAAACCAATTACTGTTTTTACCCAATTGACACTTTGTAAAACAAATGAAACTCTAACAGATAAATACGATATTCGGGCTGATTATATAATTACAAGTTAAGGTTTTGAATATGGAATTAGTAGGAGTTGGGGTAATTGTTGCAATCTTAAGTGTTGCAATTACTGTTTTTGTTCTAAAGAAAATCAATAAAGCAAAAATTGATATATATGTTGAACAAGCAAAAGCGAAAGCAAAGGTTATTGAGCATGAAGCTGAAGTAGTTTTAAAAGATGCTCAAATAAAAGCAAAAAGAGATTATGACAGAGAATTTAAAACTGCAAAAAGAGAATATGATGAACTACTTTCTCAAATTGAGAAAAAAGAGAAAGAGCTAAACCATCATCTTGAGTCAGAATTAAAAGCTATCAAAGAGGAAAAAGCTCAAATTGTTGAAAAAAATGAGAAAATTACAACAATTAAAGAGGGGCTAAAAAGACAACAAAAAACTTATGAAGAAAAGATTGCAAAAGCTATAAAAGTGCTTGAAAATGCATCTGGACTTACAGAAGATGAAGCAAAAGATTTAATGCTTGAAAAAGTAAAAGAAGATAGTAGAGCAACAATCGCTTCAATATTTAGAAAGAAATATAAACTAGCAGAACAAAAGTGTAAAGATGAAGTAAACAATATGCTTTCACATGCAGTTACTAGATATGCTGGTGAATTTGCTGCTGAAAGACTTATTAATAATCTTCCTTTAAGTGATGAAGAGACTAAAGGTAAAATTATTGGTAAAGAGGGAAGAAATATTAAAGCTCTTGAGATGTTATTAGGTGTAGATATTATTATTGATGATACACCAAATACTATTACAATTTCATCTTTTAATCTTTATAGAAGAGCAATAGCAACTAGAACTATTCAAGAGCTTTTGGAGGATGGAAGAATTCAACCTGCTAGAATAGAAGAGATATATTTAAAAGTTAAAAGTGACTTTGATAAAAATATCTTAAAAGAGGGTGAAGATGTAATTATGGAGCTTGGAATTAAATCTATGCATCCAGAATTAGTTAAACTTGTTGGAAGATTAAGATATAGAGCCTCTTATGGACAAAATGCATTAGCCCATACTCTTGAAGTTGCTAATTTAGCTGGATTATTAGCAGCACAAATGGGTGGAGATGCAATTTTAGCTAGACGTGCAGGGATTTTACACGATATTGGAAAATCTTTAACTCATGACATGCCAGGTTCACATGTTGACTTAGGCGCTGAAATCTGTAAAAGATATGATGAACCTGATACAGTTATAAATGCAATTTATGCTCATCATGGACACGAAGAACCTATAAATGTAGAAAGTGCTGCTGTATGTGCAGCTGATGCTTTAAGTGCTGCTAGACCTGGTGCTAGAAGAGAAGTTCTTGAAAGCTTCTTAAAAAGAGTAGAAGAGGTTGAAAATATTTCAACTTCAAAAACAGGTGTACTTAATGCTTATGCAATAAATGCAGGAAGAGAAGTAAGAGTAATAGTAAAAGCTGATTTAGTAAATGATGATGAAGCTATCTTACTTGCAACTGAAATAGCACAAGAGATTGAAGAAAAAGTTCAATATCCTGGTGAAATAAAAGTAAATGTAATTAGAGAGTTAAGAGCTTCTTCTTACGCAAGATAATACTACAAGTATATATGATTTAATCAAATCATATATACTTTTTCTTTTTTATAATAATTCAAACAATCAATTCATTATTTTTTATACATTTATTTTTTAATAATACTTTATATATTATCACATAATATTCGTAATATAGGTCTTTCTATATCGACTTTTATATATAACGAATATAGTTATTTTTAAGTTTTTTAGGAATATAATTCTTTTTTAATTAAAGGATAAAAAATGAAAACAAGCGCAAGAAATGAATTAAGTGGAAAAATCATTGACATAAAATCTGGTGAAGTGATGTCAGAAGTTAAAGTTGAAGTGGCACCTAGTGTTATAGTTTCAGCAACAATTACAAAAGAAGCTACTAACTCTTTAGGTCTAGTTATTGGAAGTGAAGTATCAGCATTAGTTAAATCATCTTCTGTAATTATTTCAAAAGAACAATTAAAAGCTACAGCTAGAAATATAATTAAAGCAGAAGTTGTTGAGATTAAATCAGGACAAGTTAATTCTGAAGTAAAATTAAAAGTTGGTGAAAATATGATTTGTGCAGTTGTAACAAATGAAGCAGTTGAAGATTTAAGTCTTACTGTAGGTTCAACTGCTTACGGAATTTTTAAAGCATCAAGTGTTATTTTAGTAGCATAAGTATAAGAGGGTGAGATTTTCTCACTTATCTTATTTTTCGTCTATCTTTCTTTACTGAATATATCCAAAAAAAGTTTACTAAAACATAACAAAGTACAGCACTAAAAAGTCCAACAACTATTGCTCCACTCCAAAGACAAAGGGCAATCTCTTCAAAATTATCATACATAGAGTGAAAATTAAACTCAATCGGATTTTCAGGTTTTATAAGAAGTTTTCCAATTTGATATTCAAAGTAAAATAGTGCAGGCATTGTAAGTGGATTACTAATAAATATCAGTGCAAAACTTATTGGTAGATTCATATTAAAAAATATTGCTAAAATTGAAGCTAAGACCATCTGTAGAGGCATAGGTAAACAAGCTACAAATATACCTATGAAAACTCCTCCAATAACTTTTTTTCTATTTAGGCTCCAAATCTCTCTTTTGTTTAAAAAATTACCAAATATTTTTAATAGTTTTTGTTCTTTTATTTTTTCATGGCTTGGTAAAATCTTTTGCAATCTTTTTCTTGGCAAATATACCCTTTTTTTGATTTTTTGGAATTTTATCTAAGAAAGGGTATTTTTTTAATTACAAAATTTATTTACTTGTAATTATTGCAATAATTTTAAAGGGACTGTCTCCATTTGCTTTGGCAATCTCTCCTAAAGATTTTTTATTTAAATTTTTAATATTTGCATTTTCTAATCTCATCATAGCCTCATCATAATCAACAGCTAATACTTTTAGTGAGGCATCAAGTGGTGCATTGATTATACTTCGCAAGGCAGTACCTTTAGGATCTGCTCCTTTATCTAAGTTTTGTGAAATAAATAATCCACTTATTACAACAACTACTAAAGCTGCACTAATAAATATTTTTTTTGTAAAATAATTCTTCATCGCTTTCCAGTTTGCTGTTACGTGTAAAACTGCAGCTGCAACAAAAGCTAATCCTAATATCTCATGTAACTCTTTTACTTGACTATTAAATATTTTGAAATACAACATTAGACCACTAACTGCTACAACCAAAAATACTACAGTTGCCATAGAAGTTGCAACATCTTTAAATTTAAATTTCATTTTTTCTCCTTAAACTTTTATAGTGAAATTATAAGGGAAAGTAATTACTAAAAATAAACTCTAAATTAATAGAATATTAACAAAGTGTGTTTAAAATCAAATCCTCAACAATTTTTCAATATAATACGGCAAATTAAATAGTGAAATGAGTTATGAAAAATAATAAACCAACAACAAAAATTATTGCAGGAAAACATAAAGGGAAATTAATCGAATTACCCTCTTTAGATGTTACAAGAAGTTCAAAAGCTAGACTTAAAGAGTCTTTATTTAATGTTCTTCAATTTGATATTATAGATAAAATTTTTATTGAAAGTTTTGCAGGTAGTGGGAGTATTGGGCTTGAAGCAATAAGTCGTGATGCAAAAAGAGCTTATTTTGTAGAACTTGATAAAAATTCATACAAAATATTGACAAAAAATTGTAAAAATATTGAGCCAGATAAATGTCAAACTATGATGGGTGATACTTTTATTCAAACACCATCAATATTAAATAGTTTAAAAAACTCTTCAGATGAGTTAATCTTATACGTGGATCCACCTTTTGATTATAGAGATGGTATGGAAGATATTTATGATAAATCATTTAAAATGATTGAAAATATTGAAAATGATAATATTTTTATTGTAATCCTTGAACATGTATCAACATTAGAGATGCCAGAAGAGTTAGGTAAATTTGTTTTAAATAAAACAAAGAAATTTGGAAAGAGTTCTCTTTCTTATTATATTTACAAGTAGCAAGATGTTAAAAACGGCAAGTTATACTTTAATAATATTAATCTTATTAGTGTTTTTATTGCCTTTTATTTATACAGTTTCGCCATATGAATTAAACCCTGAAAAAATACTAGAAGCTCCTTCTTTAAACCATTTATTGGGTACTGACCGATTGGGAAGAGATATGTTAGCAAGAGTTTTAAATGGTGGGCAAACTTCACTTATAATTGGCTTTTTAAGTGCAGCAATAGCTTCATTGATTGGTTTATTTGTTGGTATAAATGCAGGATATTTTAAAGGTAAGATTGATAAAAGTATTACAATTTTGATTGATTTATTTTTAACATTTCCAACATTTTTTCTTTTATTAGCACTTGTTTCATATATACAAGCTTCCTCTTTTGTTTTGATTATTGTGATTTCTATAACAGGTTGGATGGGGATGGCAAGGTTAATTAGAAGTGAAAGTTTTGCTATAGGAAATAGACCTTACATAAAAGTATTAAAACTTGCAAATGTATCAAAAACAAAAATCATATTTAAATATTTTGCACCACTTTTAGCCCCAATATTTTTAATCTCTTTCACCTTTGGAGTTGGTGGAGCAATATTAGCTGAATCTGGATTATCATTTTTAGGTTTAGGTGTAAACCCTCCTCAAATGTCATGGGGAAGTTTGTTAAGTGATGGGAAAGCTGTTATAGATATTGCTTGGTGGGTTAGTTTCTTTCCAGGACTTATGATATTTATAGTAACTTTTTGTTTAATGCAAATTTCTGATTACTTGCAAAGTAAGACAAATCAAAAAGAGATTCAACAATAATTAAAACTTATTTAAAATAAATATATAATTTAATCAAAATTTTTAAATGCTTTTATGGTACAATTCTCGCTATTTTTTTTAAAGGAATATTGTGAAAGGTATTAAAAAAATTTCTTATTTATTTATGCTTTTGCCTATTATTGCATTAGCAAGTGATACAAAAGATAACTCAACATTGTTTGGTGTATTTACACTAATTCCACCTCTTGTAGCTATAGTTTTAGCATTTATTACTAGAAATGTAATCTTCTCTTTATTTATAGGAATTTTCTCTGGAACTTATATGATAAGTGTAAGTGAGAAAAATGTATTTATATCTATATATTATGCATTTGTTGACATGTCTTCAAAGATGGTAGGTTCCTTGGCTGATTCTTGGAATGCTGGTATTGTTTTACAGGTTCTAACAATTGGTGGTATGATCGCAGTTATAACAAAGATGGGTGGTCCAAGAGCTATTGCAGAAAAACTTGCAAAAAAGGCTAAGACACCAGCTTCAGCACAACTTTATACTTGGATTATGGGATTTTTTATTTTCTTTGATGATTATGCAAATTCATTAGTTATTGGTCCAATTATGAAGCCTGTAACCGATAAACTAAAAATTGCAAGGGAAAAATTAGCTTTTATTATTGATGCTACTGCTGCTCCAATTGCCGGTCTTGCTTTAATCTCAACTTGGGTAGGGTATGAATTATCTTTAATCAAAGATGCATATGATTCAATAGGACAACCAGATATAAATGCATTTGGAATTTTTGTAGAGACACTTCCTTATAGATTTTATAATATTTTAATGCTTGCATTTGTATTTTTTTCAGCTTTTACTTTAAGAGAATTTGGACCAATGTATAAAGCAGCACACAGAGCCCATACAAAAGGTCATGTAACAAATCCAAAAACTGATAGTACATTAATGAATCAAGAAAACTCTTTTATGCTTCCAAAAGAAGGAGTTACTTATTCTATTTATAATGCAATTGTTCCAATTTTTGTTTTAATTGTTGTTGCGATAGTTGGATTTTATCTAAATGGTGTTTCTGCATTAGAAGGAGAAATTTTAAAAGCAGTGGAATCGAATCCTTTTAGTTTTTATGCAGTAAGGGAAGCTTTTGGAGCTGCAGATGCTTCAGTGGTTATTTTCGAAGCAGCACTATTTTCATCTTTAGTAGCTATTATTATGGGATTAAAGCAAAAGATATTTTCATTGCATGAGGCTTTAGAAACTTGGGTATATGGAGTTAAAGCTTTAGTTATTACAGCTGTTATTTTGATTTTAGCTTGGTCTTTAAGTGCAGTTATGAAAGAGGTTGGTACAGCAAATTATTTAGTAACTTTATTATCAGAATCTACACCACAGTTTATTCTTCCTACAGTAATATTTATTTTAGGTTCTATAATCTCTTTTTCTACAGGTACTTCATATGGTACAATGGGGATTTTAATGCCTCTTACAATACCTTTAGCAAATGCAGTTGGTATTCAAACAGGTTTAGAAGATGTTGCTTTACATAATTATATTGTTTTAAATGTTGGAGCAGTATTAACAGGGGCAATATTTGGAGATCATTGTTCTCCAATCTCTGATACATCAATTTTATCATCAATGGCTTCATCTTGTAATCATATGGATCATATTTCAACACAGTTATATTATGCAATATTTGTTGGAACAGTATCTATTTTATGTGGATATCTACCTGCAGCATTTTCAGTTCCTGTAACTATTTTATTGCCTTTAGGATTGTTAGTGATATTTTTGGTTATAAGATTTTATGGTAAACCATATTTAGAAAAGTAAGAAAGGATTTTTCCTTTCTTATATTTTATTAAGTATTTTATCTAATAGTGATGTTGATAAAATACGTTTTAAAAAGCCTAAGATATATGTAGCTTTTGTAACATAATATCTAGGTTTTGGTTTATTACTTTCAAGTATTTTTAAAACTACATTTGCAACAGAACTAGCTGGCAGATTAAAAGGTGTATCATCTTTGTCATTTTCTAATCTTTCTTTTAACTCTTTTTTATAAATATCACTAAAAGCACTATTTTCTATATCTACATTTTTTCTAAAATTTTTTAGGGCATTTTCTCTAAATTTACTTGTAACTGGACCTGTATTTATTGTACTTACACTAATATTTGTATCACTTAACTCAAGTCTTAAGGTATCAGCAAGTCCTTCAATAGCATATTTTGAACAGTTGTATGCTCCTCTAAATTTTAAAGATATTATTCCTAAAACAGACGAGTGCTGAATAATCTTACCAAAGCCTTGTTTTCTCATATATGGAAGAGTTTGTCTAGTAACTTCGTGCATACCAAAAACATTTGTTTCAAATTGTTCTCTTATTACAGGAAGCGTTATATCTTCTACTGCTCCTGGTTGACCAAAACCAGCATTATTGAAAACTGCATCAATTTTTCCATCTATTGAAAAGATTTGTTCAAGTATTGTTTTTATATGTTTTTCATTTGTAACATCAAGTAAAAAAGCTTTTAATCCAAGCTCTTTTAATTTTTCAACATCTTCTTGTTTTCTAGCTGTTGCATAAACTTTTATTCCTGAAGCATCTAAAAGTTTTGCTGTTTCCAGTCCTATACCACTAGAACAACCTGTTATTAGAATATTTTTCATTAGTATTTACCTATTAAAACATCATTTAAATCTCTTTTTGGCACGCAATGAATATCTATCTCATCTCTATAATAGTTTGTATCAAGTTTTACATCAACAACTTTTATTGTTTCATCTTCTATGCCAATAGCTATACCAATCATGGGTTCTATTTTTTCATCAAGTGAAAAAAGTTCTTTGCATAATTCTTTATCTATTGAAGCTAAAGGGCAAGATGAGTAACCTTTTATTTTTAAACCTAGCATTATGTTATTTAAAGCAATACCACAATCTAACATTGCAAACCCATCGATTTTAGTATCATTTAATACTATTATAAAAGCACTTGGTTGCTCCTCTTCTTTTTGATTCCAGTTTTCAAGGTGTGTTGCCCATTGGCATGTTTGGGCTAATTTTTTTACTAGATTTTTATCTGTAACTGTTATATATTTTAATGGTTGCATATTTTTAGCACTTGAAACAACCCTTGCAGCATCTAATACATCTTCTAATTCTATATTTTCAATTGTAATATCTTTTTTAAATCTTCTTGTTGTTCTTGTATTGCAAACTAATTTTTTAAAGTCTTTAAAGTTCATTATCTAATCCTTTTTAAATAGTTGGTATAATACCAAAATTAACAATAAACTTGGATTTCAAATGGGTGAAAAAATAGTCATTTTCAGTGGGGCAGGGCTTAGTGCAAGCAGTGGAATCTCAACTTTTAGAGATAAAGATGGCTTGTGGGAAGAGCATGATATAAATGAGATATGCAGTGCAGGGTGCTTAGACTGGAATTATGAAAATACAATCAATTTTTATAATAAAAGAAGAGAAGATATAAAAGATAAACTTCCTAATAATGCACATAAAATGATTTCAAGATTAAAAGCAAAATATCCTAATAAAATAGAAGTAATTACTCAAAATGTAGATGATTTATTAGAAAAAGCAGATTGTAAAGATGTACTACATCTTCATGGTTTTCTTCAAGAATTAAGATGTATGAGTTGTAATGATATAATAAATATAAAATATGAAGTACAAGATAAAGGTAATTCAATCTGTACAATATGTGGCTCAAAAATGAGACCAAATATAGTTTTTTTTGGTGAAGCTGCACCAAAATATGAAACTATGTATAATATTTTAAATAACTGTGATTTGTTAGTAGTAATTGGTACAAGTGGAAATGTAATTGATGTTAATCATTTATCTCAATATGCAAACAAAGCTATACTAAACAATCTTGAACCAAGTTTTGCAATATATGAAGAGTGCTTTGATAAAATATATTATGAAGATGCAAATACAGCATATAAAAAAATTGAAGAAGATATTGAGGAATATATAAATAGCTAATGAATAAAAATGATAAAAAAATAAAAGAATTACTTGATAAAGAGATAGAGTGTAGAAATAATGACTGTGAATTAAGTTATGAAAAGCCAGACCCACTTTTAGTTGCAAGTAGGTTCAAAGATGAATATGCCATCTTGCTTTGTGCTCTTTTTGGATATGGAAAAGCAAGTTTAATTGTAAAATTTTTGGATAGTTTAGACTTTTCTCTTTTAGAAAGTAGTGAAGAAAAAATCGAAAAAGAGTTAGATAAGTTTTACTATAGGTTTCAAAACAGTGAGGATGTAAAAACTATCTTTAAAACCTTTAGAAGAATGAAACAAGAAAACTCTTTAAATGATATTTTTCTAAAAGGATATAAAAAAGAAAATTCAGTTTTAGAGGGCTTAGATTTTCTAATCAATACAATAAATAAACATGCTTCATACAGCTCTCAAGGTTTTACTTTTTTAGTATCAAGCCCACTAAAAAGAGATAAATGTGGAATAATAAAAGAGATAGGAAATGCTCCATATAAAAGATGGAATATGTTTTTTAGATGGATGGTAAGAGAAGATAATTTGGATTTAGGACTTTGGGACGGAATTGATAAAAAGGATTTGATTTTACCTCTTGATACTCACACTTTCAAAGTTTCTCAAAAACTAGAATTATTAGATAGAAAAACCTATGATTTAAAATCAGCTTTATTAGTAACTGAAAAATTAAAAGAGTTTGATGAACTTGATCCAATTAAATATGATTTTGCTTTGTATAGAATTGGACAGGAAAAATTATTATGAATAGAGTTTTTATTAAAAATAACTTAAAGTTAGTTTTTAGTTTAATATAAATAAAGTAATTATTTATTATAATAGTTTGATTAATAAAAATGATTAGGAATAAATAATGAAAAAAATCAGACTATTTATTATTGGAACAATAATATTAAGCTTTAGTTACTTATTTGCAGAAAATGAACTAATGTTCCCAGGTCATACTTTAGGTGAATATGCTAACGCAGGTGCTTTTGCAGCCTTAAAATCTGATGGTTCAGTCATAACTTGGGGAAATTCAAATTCTGGAGGAGATAATAGTTATGTTGCTTCATCATTAAGCAGTGGTGTAACGAAGATTTTTTCAACTGAAAATGCCTTTGCAGCCTTAAAGTCTGATGGTTCAGTCGTAACTTGGGGAAATTCAAATTCTGGAGGGTATAGTAGTTATGTTGCTTCATCACTAAGCAATGGAGTAACAAAGGTTTTTTCAACTATCACTGCTTTTGCAGCCTTAAAATCTGATGGTTCAGTCATAACTTGGGGAGATTCAAGTTATGGAGGGGATAGTAGTGCAGTTGCTTCATCATTAAGCAGTGGAGTAACGAAAGTTTTTTCAACTATCTTTGCTTTTGCAGCCTTAAAGTCTGATGGTTCAGTCGTAACTTGGGGAAATTCAATTTTTGGAGGGGATAGTAGTGCAGTTGCTTCATCATTAAGCAGTGGAGTAACAAAGGTTTTTTCAACTATCAGTGACTTTGCTGCTTTAAAATCTGATGGTTCAGTCATAACTTGGGGTGCTTCAAGTAATGGAGGGGATAGTAGTGCAGTTGCTTCATCATTAAGCAGTGGAGTAACGAAAATTTTTTCAACTAACAGTGCCTTTGCTGCTTTAAAATCTGATGGTTCAGTCGTAACTTGGGGAAATTCAAGTAATGGAGGGGATAGTAGTTCTGTTTCTTCTTCATTAAGCAGTGGAGTAACGAAGGTTTTTTCAAACAGATATGCCTTTGCAGCCTTAAATTCTGATGGTTCAGTCATAACTTGGGGAGAATCAAGTTATGGAGGGGATAGTAGTGCAGTTGCTTCATCATTAAGTAGTGGAGTAACGAAAGTTTTTTCAACTATCTTTGCTTTTGCAGCCTTAAAGTCTGATGGTTCAGTGGTGACTTGGGGAGAATCAAGTTATGGAGGGGATAGTAGTGCAGTTGCTTCATTATTAAGCAGTGGAGTAACGAAAATTTTTTCAACTGGAAATGCCTTTGCAGCCTTAAAGTCTGATGGTTCAGTCATAACTTGGGGAGAATCAAGTAATGGAGGGGATAGTAGTGCAGTTGCTTCCTCATTAAGCAGTGGAGTAACGAAAATTTTTTCAACTAACAGTGCCTTTGCTGCTTTAAAATCTGATGGTTCAGTCATAACTTGGGGTGCTTCAAGTAGTGGAGGGGATAGTAGTTCTGTTGCAAATGAATTATCAAGTGATGTTGTTTGCATTCAAAATATTTATGACAATTGTAGTATTGTCAATGATCTTTTAGCAAATGCAGGTAATGACCAATTTGTGGGTGAAAATATAATTGTAACTTTAGATGCTACATTATCATCTTCTAGCAATAGTTCTATAGTGTCATATGAATGGAAAGAGGGAAACACTGTTTTATCAAATAGTGCTGTTTTTAGAAAATCTGATTTTAGTGTAGGTACACACACAATAAACTTAACTGTAACAAATGAAACTGGTAACCAAGCCAGTGATGAAGTTATAATTACAGTAAATGCAAGGGAAAATTTACTAAATAATGTACCAAAATCTTCATCAATAAGTGAGAGCAATAAAAAGGCATTTTACAACTTCACAGTAACAGAACCCTCTATTGTAAAAATTAGTTTCAGTGATGATACTTCATTTAATACGTCAGGTTGGGTTTACAACTCTAATGGAAATTTGGTAAGTACAATTTCAAATTGGAATGATGGTAAAAATAATCAATTTTATTTTGAAGGGTTATTGCCTGCAGGAACATATATGTTTGATTTGTACAGTGAAGATAATAGTTTTGGCAACTATACAGTATCTTTAGATATAGAAGCTATTCAATTAGTACTCAATCAACCTTGGGAAATAGAGTATAAAAACTCATACAGTGTGGATTTAAGTGAACCTTTTTCTATAGACTTACCTGTAACAAAAAAATCTGAATTAACAAATATTGGGAACTTAACATTAACTTCCAGTGATAATAGTATAACAATTGAAAAAAGTGATAATGGCTATTTTAAACTAAAAGGTAATATAAGTAGTAGTAAAGAGATAGAGTTTATTTTAACTGATACAACACAATCTTTTGAAAAAAGATTTAAAGTCAGTTTTGTAATCAATGAATTTAGTATCAAAACCCTTGCTAGAGATAACTATATTTTTGTCAATCAATTAGATGATAATAGTTATGAAATAACAAATCGACTTGCAGTTCCATTTGATGCTATTGTACCATCAAATAGTACGCTAAAATGTAAGGTTGTTTCTAACAATCAAGTGGATGTTCGTGTTGACCTGTATGTAGAAAAATTATCAGGTAATCGATATGTATGCAAAAATACTGCAGGTAGACCCTCTTTTGGACTAGAAGAAATAGATAACTTAAGCATAAAGTTATATGTTGAAGGAAATGAAGATATATTTGCTTATGATACAGTAAAAGTTTATAATAGAAATGAACAAACTGCACTTGCTATTATTGAAAATATGAGTGGTGATTCAAGTTATTCTACAAGGTATCAACCTGAATATCTGATTGTAAATAATACTGTATACGATTCAAATTCAATACCTCAAAGAGTTTATATAGATGGTACAAAAGGAAGAAGAGATTCCGTAATCATGGTAGGAGGTCTTTGGAAAATAACAACTCAAGGACACGAGTTACTAATTGGACTCAATGATGCCTTTTCGCAACCTAAAACAGCCTTTTATAGTGTAGATAAAACTCACTCAAGTGCAGAAGATGGTTTAGTAAGTGGGGATGATTATGATGATTTTGAGAGTATTATTACTGTTGCTAAAAATGATAATTATGATATTTTATTGACACAAACAAATAGATTTCTTGAAGGAGGAAGCATTTGGACAAGTCCTTCTGATTTAGATGAAGATTCATATTTTGATGGTATAACAAATAGGGCGGCGGCTCCAAATTGGCTTATAAATGAGTGTGATTTTGATTCACCACTTAGTATGGCTGATGCGGGGTATCTATCAAGTCATCCTTGTGCAGGTATTAATAGTGATTTTCCTACAGGAAATGCAGTTTCAGGAGCTGTGAGGGGTACTACAGTTAAGATAAAAAAAGATGCAAATAGTTATTTTGAACTTAGTGTTTTAGAAGGAGGTCTTGATATCAAAGATGGTGATATTTTAAAGACTATTAATACTAATGAAAAATACAGCACATCAAACTCTAAAGTTTCAACTGTTACTCAACTTCCTTTAGAGTCTTTTGAAAAAGTAGCCTTGAAAAATGTAGCTACGTATAGTATAGAAAGCGAAAGTTTGCTTCATAAGCTTACTATAAATACAAATGAGGTAAATTCACAATATAGTTTAATTGGAGAATATGTTCAAACAGGTGAAGGAACTTTCTCTACAATGAAAAACATTACAAATGGGAACTATACTTTACATTTTTATCCAGTTTCTGGTAAATATACACCAAACTCTATTGAATTAACTTTTGATGATTCTGTATTAAACAAAGAATTAAATATCACATATTCACCTTTATTAAATACAAGTGATATTGATGGAGATGGAATTAATGATTTAGAGGAAGGCAGTGAAGACTTTGATGGAGATGGTATTGTCAATTATTTAGATTTAGATAGTGATAATGATGGCATAAGTGATAAAAATGAGAAGTTGTATGGATTAAATCCTTTAGATACTAGTGATGGACAACAATCAACCTTCATCGAAAGGTTCTACCAAAATATTCTAAGTAGAACAGCAGATAGTGGAGGTATGAATACCTGGTTAGATGTAATCCAAAATCAAAGTGCCGCAAAAGTAGCCCTAGGATTTTTCCAATCACAAGAATTTATAAACCTAGGACTCTCAAATGAAGAATTCGTAGATATACTGTACCAAACACTTTTTGATAGAGTAGCAGATAGTGGAGGAAGAGATATTTGGTTAAATCAATTAAATAATGGTACTAGTAGAATAGAAGTAATATACGGATTTCTAAATGCTCAAGAATTTAAAAACCTAGCAGATAGTTTTGGAGTAACACAAATAAGAGATATAGATCAAATAACAGAAGTACCAGGATATGTAAATAGATTCTATAACTTAGTGTTAAATAGAAGCGCAGATGAAGTAGGATTTAATGATTGGGTAAGTCAATTAAGAGCAAGGACAAAAGCAGGAGGAGATATAGCAAAAGGGTTTTTTAATTCCCAAGAGTATATCCAAAGAGGATTAGATGATTCAACATTCTTAGATATATGTTATAGAGCCTTTTTTAATAGAGAAGCAGATTCAGGAGGTAAAAATAGTTGGTTGTCACAAATAGCACAAGGTGCAACAACTGATGATATTTTAAATGGATTTATTGGTTCTCAAGAGTTTATTCAACTTGCTGCTTCTTATGGAATTAATCCATAATTAAATTAAAAAAGGAGGGGAAATGTCTTTAATATATTCTATTATGCAATCGCTAATAGTAACTTTATTATATTTACTTTGCATAACAAATGTAGATATAACTTTTATTCTTGGAGGTAATATATTATGAATATACAAAAAATATTATATTTCTTGATTATTTTTTTGTGCCTTAACATAGAGGCCTCTTCTATAAAACAAACTCTTATTGATTCTTCAGGTAATGGAGTCTTTGATAAGATGATAAATTATAATTATTCTTCTACAGGTAAACTTCTTAAAAGGTCTGAAAATATAATAGGATTTGATCCATATTATATTGAAAATTACATTTATGGCAATGGAAATTTACTAAAAAAAACTATAAACTATAATGGAGTAAATTATGATTTAGAAGTTTATACTTATGATTCTAATAATAAACTTATAAAAGAGGTAATTGACTATAGAAACAAAAAATATTCAGTGCAAAAACTTTTTAACTGTACATATTATAATAGAGATATAATATATTATGCTGGAATGAAAATAAAAGAAGATTTTAATTTAAGTCAGTGCCCTTCATCTAATGCAATATTTACATTTTTTGATAATAGTTATTTAAAAGAAATAACTAAAGGTGATATTTCTGTTAAGTTTAATAATTTTGGAAAAGATGATCATATAGTATATGACAGTTATCCCACTAAACTTTCTCTAAATTCTAGTATTTTACAACAAAATTATGATGTTGGATTATTAAAATCTTATGAAGATACTGAATATTTATATGAGTATTTATATAATTCTTTAAATCAAATAACTAATAGAAAAGTGACTATTAAGAGTTCTTCTGATGTTTATGAGGAAGTATATACTTATAATAATATATCAGGAGAAAGTAAATTATCAAAAATTGAAGCTTTCAAGACAATAAGTAGTGTAAAAAGCAAATATTTTCAAAAAGAGTATTTTTATATTAATGGAGAATATTTAAAAATAGTTAAAACAGATTTTGAAAACCCAACAAATAACAGTAGAATTGAATATACTCGTGATGGGAACAATGTTTTACTTCAAAGACTTTCTTATAGATATGATGATAGTATTTATTACAAAGTAGTATATAATGAAGGAAAACCTGTTTTAGATATATATTATAATTCTAATGGTGAAATTAATAGAAAAATAAGAATGGCATATAATAGTTTTGGTCAAATGATAAAAAAAGAAATTTCATCTGGTGATACTATAACATCCTTAGAAAAGTGGTATTATGATAATAATCAAAATTTAATTGAACATTATTTTGATGATAATAACACTGATAGATTATATATATATAAATATTTGTATGATGATAATGGTAATAAAATATTTACGTATTATGATGATAAAGCTGATGGGTCTTTTGACAATGTATATAGCTATAATTATAATAATCAAGTTTCATATGCTCTAAAAAATAATAATAATAGTGAGATATATCCTACTTATATAATATCAATTGATCAAAATACTCAAAAGCCTGTATTAATTCAAACAATGTTTTATGATGAACAAAATAGATTAGTGTTAACAAATAGTTATAACTCTGATTATAGGTTTACAGGCTATGTAAAGCTAGCATATGATAATTTAAATAGAGTAATATATAAAGAAACAGGAAATGAAAAATATTATACTACTTATTTTGATAATAATAGAATAAAAGAAGAGAAAGTGATTTCTTCATCTTCAAGTAGTAAAAAATCAATTTATAATTATTCAAATGATTGGCTAACAGTAGTAATTGATGTTGATGAAAATATTGATGGCACAGTTGATTATGTAGTTGAAAAAAAGTTAAATGCAAATGGAGATGAAATAGAAGAGTTGATTTTTACACAACAAATATATACAAGTATTAATAAGACTTTTATGATAAATGAGTATGATAGTAATTATAATTTGGTAAAAAAATCTTATTTGTCTAGAGTGTATAATGAAAACGATCTTACTACACCAATAACTACACATGAATTTATTTTGGAAAGATATGTGTATTCAAACAATAGAATCTCTGAAGTATATTATGCAGGTGATTCGGATATTTATACAGGAGAACAATTTTTTGATAAAACATCATATATTTATGATTCTTTACCTAGAACAATTAGACAAGAGGTTGATGAAGAGGATGATGGTTCAATTGAAAAAATAACTTATATTTATTATAATAGTGATAATAAATATATTAATGATTATAATATTAATTTTTATTTAAATAAAGATATTAATAATGATGGATTAATAACATGGGATGACATTCCCTCTGTGGAGTTAATGCCTGAATTGTCTTTATCTGCAACTAGTTTGAAGTTTATAAATACTCAACAAGTGAATACAGAATCGGATAAATTATCAATTGATATATCTAATACAGGAGATTTTTTATTAAGTGGTATGAAAATTTCATTAGATAATAACCAATTTAGAATAGTTAATGGATGTTATTCAAATATTGAAGTTAATGAAAATTGTTCTTTGGATGTTTATTTTAAACCTTCTTCTGAAGGAAATAAGTTTGGTACTATAACTATTTCTTTTGATAATTTTCCAAATAAGATTATTACAATTGAAGGTAATGCAATAGTAAATACAACATCTAATACATCAACAAAAAAACAAACCTTCATCGAAAGATTTTACCAAAATATCCTAAATAGAAGCGCAGATACAGGAGGTATGAATACCTGGTTAGATGTAATCCAAAATCAATCTGCCGCAAAAGTAGCCCTAGGATTTTTCCAATCACAAGAATTTATAAACCTAGGACTCTCAAATGAAGAATTCGTAGATATACTGTACCAAACACTTTTTGATAGAGTAGCAGATAGTGGAGGAAGAGATATTTGGTTAAATCAATTAAATAATGGTACTAGTAGAATAGAAGTAATATACGGATTTCTAAATGCTCAAGAATTTAAAAACCTAGCAGATAGTTTTGGAGTAACACAAATAAGAGATATAGATCAAATAACAGAAGTACCAGGATATGTAAATAGATTCTATAACTTAGTGTTAAATAGAAGCGCAGATGAAGTAGGATTTAATGATTGGGTAAGTCAATTAAGAGCAGGGACAAAAGCAGGAGGAGATATAGCAAAAGGGTTTTTTAATTCCCAAGAGTATATGCAAAGAGGATTAGATGATTCAACATTCTTAGATATATGCTATAGAGCATTTTTTAATAGAGAGGCAGATGCAGGAGGTAAAAATAGTTGGTTGTCACAAATAGCACAAGGTGCAACAACTGATGATATTTTAAATGGCTTTATTGGTTCTCAAGAGTTTATTCAACTTGCTGCTTCTTATGGAATTAATCCATAATTTAATTAAATTCTAAAGGAAAGTAGGATTTCCTACTTTCTCTTCTTAATATAAAATCATTTAATTTTAATTTAAAATAACCTTATTATCGATATAATTAATTAGAATTTATAAGAAGGATTTAATATTATGAATTTAAAAGTAATTTTACTATCATTTTTTACTTTATTTACATTTATATATGCTCAAAAAAATGATATAACTATAGGGATTGCTCCCCATTCTTCTACTAGAGTTATTTTAGAATCACACCAAGATTTGAGATTATTTATTGAAAAATATTTTGATAGGCCAGTTAGAATTGTAACTGCAAAAAACTTTAGTGAGTTTTCTAAACGTTCAAATGAGGGTACTTTTTATGATTTGGTTTTAACTTCTCCAAATCTTGCAGTGCTTGCTCAAAGAATGGGTTCATATACTCCAATTATGACTTATAAAAAAGGCTTATCAACGATAATATTATCAAAAGATAAAAATATATTAAAAAAAGGAAAATATCCTTTAGATGTTATTGGTTTAGATCCTGTGTCTTTTCCTACACTTGATGCACAAGAGTGGTTAGATAAACAAGGATTTAATGAAGATGAAAAGATAAGATATACATATACTAGTGCTACAGATAGTTCAATAGCTATTCTTTTAAATAATCACGCAGATATGATTATTATGTCTTTACCAAATTATTTAAAACTTTTAGATAATAAAATGAAAGACAAAGTTCATGTAATTTACCAAAGTGAACCTAAACCAAGTAGAGTATATTTGGCAAAAGATAAAGATGGCATAACTCTAGATGAATGGAAAAAGGCATTAGAAGCCTTTACTAAGTCAAAAGATGGACAAAATCATCTAAAAAAAACAAAACTGGAAGGTTTTAAAAAAATAGAATCAAAGGATTTAAATAGTCTTGAACCAATTGTTAAAAAAACTATGAAACGGTTATACAAGTAAATGAGAGTTTCATTATCCTACAAGTGGGTAATAGCTAGTTTATTAATAGAAAGTTTAATGCTCACTTTAATGGTAATAAAGAATGTTGACCAACTTAAAGACAATCTATCAGTACAAACTCATATTCGACTTGATGAGCAAAAGATTCTTTTAAAAAGTGCATTGGTTGCTCCTATTGTTCAAATGGATTATGCAACAATAGATGCAATACTCAAAGAAACAAAGAAGATTTCCACTATTAATTATCTTGCAGTTGTTGATAGTAGAAATAATTGTATAGCATCTATTGGATGGAAAGATTGTAAAAATTTGCCAATCCCTGAAAAAGAACCTTTTTCTGATGAATCTTTAGAAGATGAAAGGTTTGATACAAATATACCTATTACATTGTCTTCTCAAAATCTTGGAAAAGCATATTTAGGATTATCTACAAAATTTTATGTTCAAGCAAAAGAAGAGATGATTACAAGAAGTATAATAATAGCCATGATTGAATTAATACTTTCTGCTTTTCTTCTTATAACTGTTAGTAAATGGATAATTAAAAATTTAGTAAAATTAACACATACTGCAGATGCTATAGCTCATGGTGACTATACTCAAAGGATAGATTTAGGAGATAGTAAAGAGACTTTCGATTTACAAAATTCATTTAATCTTATGGCAAAAAATATTGAAAAAAATATTGATAATTTAAAGCTTTCAAATAAAAAGGAGAAAAAACTTTTTGAAAAATTAAAATCTCAACTTGAAAAAAATAATGAACAAGCCCAATTAATAAAACATCAAACAAGGATGGCCGTTATTGGAGAGATGTTAAATAATATAGCACATCAATGGAGACAACCTCTAAATGCAATTACAGTTCAATTAAGTAGTTTAAAATTAAAAAATGAACTAAATATTATGGAAGAGAATGATATAAGTGATACGGCTGATAGTGTTATGAAATATGCAAAATATTTAAGTAATACTATTGATGATTTTAGAAATTTTATGAAAAGTAATCCTGGGAAAGAAAATTTTAGTGTAAGAGAAACTTTTCAAAAAGCAGTTGATATTGTAAATGCTTCTTTAAAAAATAATTATATAAATTTAAGTATAGAAGATGACAAGAAAGATTTTTTTATAGATGGAATAAAAAATGAATTAACACAAGTGTTTATTAATATACTTAATAATTCAAAAGATGTTTTATTGGAAAATAAAGTTAAACAAAGAGTTATTGAAGTAAAGTTTTATGAAGACAACGAAGATATTATAATTACAATCCAAGATAATGCTGGGGGTGTTGATGAATCAATTATAGATAAAATATTTGATCCGTATTTTACAACAAAGCATAAGAGTCAAGGTACAGGAATAGGCTTATATATGAGCTCAAAAATTATAAATGAACATTTCAATGGTGAGATTATTGTAAAAAATGAAGATATTGAGTTTGAAGGCAATAGCTATAAAGGTGCTAAATTTTATATAGTTTTACCTAGTTAATATTTTTATTTGATTTTATCAAAAAAAGATTGTAAAATTATTGCTAGAGGTATTGTTATGAATTTCTGGCAAAAATTTAATAGATATTTTGATGAAAATACAAGTAAAATAATTTGGATTCTTTTAGGTTTACAAACTTTAATTGTGGCTATTGTTTCTTATCAATGATATTTTTTATTAGTTTATTAGATTCTATAATTTTAGATAAATTTATCTCTTTTTTTTCTATTAAATCATAAATTGTATCAATAATTGTTTTTAAATCATTTTTTTCTAATTGATTTCCAAAAAGCAATATATTAACTCCTGAATTAATTGCTAACTTTAATCTTTCCCTTAATGAATAATGCTTTGTTATAGCTTTCATTTGTAAATCATCACTTATGATTATGCCTTTAAACTTTAATTTCTTTCTTAAAAGATTTGTATTTATCTTAGAAGAAAGAGTTGCTGGATATTTATTATCAAGTTTTTTATTAAATACATGTGCAGTCATAATAAAATCTACTTTATTATCTTTTATTAATTGTTTGTATGGAATCAATTCTTTTTCATCCCAAGTATTAGTTATGTCTACAAAACCCTTATGAGAATCTGTATTTGATGAACCATGTCCTGGAAAATGTTTAATTACAGATTTTATGCCATATCTATTTTGTTCTTCAATAAATACTGAAGCATATTTTACTACTTCAGTAGGGTTTTTAGAATATGAACGTTCAAGCTGCACTATAACTCTATTATTAGGATTAATAGCTAAATCTACAACTGGAGCAAAGTTTAAATTTATACCCTCTTGTTTTAGATTTCTTGCAAGTTTTTTGTATTCTTTTTTTGCCTCATGTATATTTTTTGTAGATATATCTTTAGCACTAGGAATTCGAGAAAAACCATTTTTAGGGTTCAATCTACTAACTTTTCCGCCCTCTTGGTCGATAGAAATAAGCATTTTGTATTTTGAGTAGCTTTGAATATCAAATGTTAGCTTTTTTAGTTGTTGGGGATTTTTTATATTTTTTATATTTTTTGTTTTATAATCTTTATTAAATAAGATTACACCACCTAAATTATATTTATCTATATTCTTTTTTAAGTTTGAAGTTAAAGTTAGACCATCAAAACCTATAATTATACTTCTACCAATGAGTTTTTTAATCTCTTGTTCCTTTAATTCATTTGCATTTAAACAAGAGATTAAAAGTAGTATTAAAGTGATAGTTTTAAATAACTGTACCATCTTCTAAAATGATTCTATCTCTTCCAGCTTCTTTTGCTTCATACAATAACATATCTGCTTTTTGTATAGTACTATCATAGCTACTGTGATTATTTCTAATAGATACACCAGCTGAAAAGGTTAAATGTATTTTTTGATTTTTATATACAAAGTTATTTTCTTGTATTATTGATTTAATTCTTTTTAAATATTTTAGTAATTCTCTTTTTAAATTAAAGTGAACAACTGCAACAAACTCTTCTCCACCATATCTTGAAACTACATCTAGGTCTCTTGTATTTTTACCTAGAATTTTTGCAAATGTAGAAAGTATTACATCTCCTGCTTCATGCCCATAGTTATCGTTTATTTTCTTGAAGTGGTCAATATCAAAAAATACAATTGCATATTGAGTATTGTTGCGTATAAAAGTATTTTCAATCTTTTTAATTGCTTCCTCATAAGCCCTTCTAGTAAGAAGTCCTGTTAAATGATCTTTTATACTCTCTTCTTTTGTTTTTTCTAATTCTTCTTGTAATCTTTTTACTTGATGTTCTAAGGTTTCAACTTCAGATTTTCCCGATGTTAACTTTTCACCTACGTGATTCATCTCATCTTCAATTGATTTTGCAGCATCAATAAGTTTTGTTTGAAGTGATGTCAATGTTTCTATATTAGGAGTTTGCATATCAATTGATTGAATCTCTGATTTTATATTTGATACATTTTCAGAACCGCTTCCACTACTTTGAATTGCATCATTAAAATATTGTCCCATAAGAGTTAACATTTTAGCTATTTCAGCAGTTTTTTGTTTAACAACTTTTTTATCTGCTTCAAATCTTTTTGTTATATAATTTTGCATCTCTTTTTGGATGTCTTCTTCAAACATTAATGCTGGAGAATCACCAATTTTTATTGAGAATTTATTTCTTTCTTCATTTATATCAATACTGATTGAAGGTATGATTGATTGCTGAAATATTTTAGCTAAAGAGTTTAAATTGTCTTTTGAAACTCTATTAAGTAAGATTGGTATCAAATCTTCAAAGGTAGTTATAGATTTCTTTTCTATCTCTATTTGTTCATTTTTACTCAATTTGCTAACTAATTTTTTAAAAAGCTCACATTCTTGAACTGTCAAATTGTGAATTTTTGAAAACTTACAAAACTCTTTATGGTACTCATTTGGAGTTGCAGGGATACCTTTTTCATGAAGACTTAATATTGTTTCTTTAACTACTTTTTGAACTTTAGATTCCATTTTCTAAGCCTATGTTATCCTAATAATTTTTTTGTCATTTCATTGATTCTTTTTCCATCAGCAACACCAGCAAATTTTTTAGTTGCTTGTCCCATAACTTTACCAATATCTTTCATAGTCTGTGCATCTACAGCTGCTATAATCTCTTTTAATCCTGCTTCAAGTTCTTCATCACTAACTTGTGCTGGTAAGTATACTTTAAATACATCAATTTGTTCTTGTTCTTTTTGAACTAGGTCATCTCTTCCTGCATCTTTATATTGGATTACAGCTTCCTCTCTTTGCTTGATACCCTTTTGAATAAGTTTTACTACATCTTCATCTGATAATTCTTTTCTCTCATCAACTTCGATTTGTTTAATCAAAGTATTTATTGCTCTAATTGAGTCTCTTTTTACAATATTTTTTTCTCTCATTGCAAGTTTTAAATCATCTTTTAGTCGTTGTTTTAAACTCATTCTATATCCTTCTTGTAATTTATTAATATTATATCTTATTACTAGTTAAAGCTTTCAACCATCTCTTCTAGTTCTAAAAATCTTTCTACTTTTTCTTCATAGACTTTTTCTGTCTCTTCTAACTCTTTTGAAACAGCAACTATTCCTTTTTCTTCATAACAAGATGGAGTAGATAAGCAGATATTTATTTGCTCAATTTTCTCTTCTAATTCTTCAATCTCTTTTGGTAAAGAATCATATTCTCTTTGGTCTTTATATGATAATTTATTTTGTTTTTTAGGTTTATTTTCTTCTTTTGTTTGAGTTTTTTCTTTTTGAACTTCAAGTTCAAAAGAGCTTAACTCTTTTATCTCTTTTTCTATTTCTAAGTATTCAGTATAAGGCTGAAAACTCTCTTCAACTGTTCCTTCACCTTTAAATATAAAAAGTTTTTTAGCAATTTTATCTACAAAATATCTATCGTGAGATACAAAAATCAATGCACCTTGAAAATTTTGTAAATACTCTTCTAAAATATTGATTGTAGGAATATCTAGGTCATTTGTAGGTTCATCAAGAATTAAACAATCAACTTTTTTAGTAAAAAGTAGTGCTAAGGCAACTCTATTTTTTTCTCCACCACTTAAAACACCAATTTTTTTCTCTAAATATTCTCTAGGGAAAAGGAAGTTTTTCAAATATCCAAATACATGCATATTTCTTCCATCATCTAATATTACTCTATCTCCACCATTTGGACAGAATGTTTCCATAATATTTTTATTATCATCTAGCATATCTCTTTGTTGGTCAAAATAACCAATATTGAAATCACCTTTTTTAAACTCACCACTATCAACTTTCATCTTTTCCATAAAGATTTTTAAAAGAGTAGATTTTCCACTTCCATTTGGTCCAACAATTGCTATAGTATCTTTTTGTAAAATTCTTGAAGTAAAGTCTTTAATAAGAAGTTTATCACCTAGAGATTTAGATATTTTATCTAATTCATAAAGCATCTTTTTTTTGTTTTGTTGTTTCTCTTCACTATTAAAAGATTTTTGTTCCCTTTGAAGTTCAACAGACATTTTTTTGATTAGAGCAGGGTTTGATTTTGCTTTCTTTTTTAAATCAAAGTATTCAGCTTTTCTTCTTTCATTTCTTTTTCTTCTAGCTGTTACACCTCTTTGCATCCAATGAGCTTCTCTTTTTACAAGTCTTAACAGGTTCTCATGCTCTTTTTGCATATTTTCAAGCATTTGCTCTTTTTGTTCTAAATATGAAGAGTACCCACCATTAAATTTTCTTAAGGTTCCACCTTCTACCTCTACAACTGATGTTGCTATATTATCTATAAAATATCTATCATGAGAGATAAAAAGTAGGGTAAAATTGTTTTTTAAAAGTAGTGATTCTAAAAACTCAACCATATATACATCAAGGTGGTTTGTAGGCTCATCAAGAAGTAATATATCAGGTTTTTTAAGAAGTAATCCTGCAAGGCTAACTCTTCTTTGCTCACCACCACTTAGAAGATTTACATCTTTATGCTCATATTGCTTTAATTGAAACTCTTCTAAAACTCTTTCAATCATATTATCCAAATCCCAAGCATTGTGAAACTCAATAAAAGTTGCAAGTTCACTTTGTCTTTTTAAAAGCTCTTGGTTTTCATAGTCTGTAATGATTTGATTTGTGATATTTTCATATTCAGTTTTTGCAGATTTTAATTCTATAAGTTGAGCCTCTATCGCTTCTCTTACATTTATACCTGACTTAAATTTTGGTTGTTGGTCTAACATCTCTATTTTTACAGATTTATCAATAGAAATCTCTCCATAGTCAGGTTCAACTTGATTCATAATAATTTTAAATAAAGTTGATTTTCCTTGACCATTTTGACCAATTACAGCTATTCTTTGACCTTCAGTTAAAGTAAAATTAACATCTTTTAAAATAACTTTTATATCGTATTGTTTGCTTATGTTTTGTAAGTCTATTAGTGCCATTTATTTTAGTAAGTCCCTTAACGTAATATTTTATAAGTATTTTGTTTAGACTTATCTATTTGAGATATTCTATTTTTAATATCATCCATAATAAGTCTAAATAATAAATTATACAATTGAACAGGTTTTAGTGCTTTCGTTTATTTCAAAATCATCATATGGATCCATATGAATATTTATAACCCAATCTTTATTTGAGTTAAGCATTTTAATTTTTTCTTCTATTCTATCAGTAATTCGATGAGCTTCCATTAAAGTTATTAAACAATCAAATACTAAATGAACATCTACAAATGTTTGGTTTCCAGCTTCTCTTGTCTTTAGTAAGTGATGAGTGTTTACTCTCTCTTCATTTTCTATTATTTTAACTATATTTTCAACAATCTCTTCATCTACAGCTCTATCTAGTAAAACTAAAATACCTTCTTGAATTAGTTCATAGGCTGAGTAGATAATAAATATTGAAATTCCACCACCAACAACTACATCAATAAGTTCAATACCAGTGAAATTAACTAATACTAAAGATACTAAAACAGCAAGATTTGTATATACATCAGTTTTGTAGTGTAATGCGTCCGCTTTTATCACCATACTCTCTGTTTGTTTAGCAATTTTGTTTAAATATAAAACTAAAGCAATAGTAATAACTAGTGAAATAATCATAACTGTAAGGGATATACCTAAGTATTGTGATACTTCACCTTTAATAGCTTTTTCAATAGCTTGATAGAGTAAAAATAATCCAGACAGTGTAATTATAGTACCTTCTATAACTGAAGCAAGTGCTTCAATTTTCCCTCTACCATAATTAAATGTTTCGTCTGCTGGTTTTTCAGAATTATTAATTGCAAAATAATTAAACACTGAGACAAACATATCTAGTACTGAATCAATTGCAGAAGCCAAAACTGCAACTGATCCACTAGCAATACCAACTACTAATTTAATTAGAGTTAATAATGCTGCAACACTACTTGAGACTATTGTGGCTTTTTTTTGTGCTGTCATATTAGTTATTTTTCTATAAAGTCTTTAATTCTTCTAATTCCCTCTTGGATACTTGCTAAGTCTGTAGCAAAAGAGAATCTGAAATAACCTTCCATACCAAATGCAAGTCCTGGAACGACTGCTACACCTTTGTCTTCTAAAAGGTCAGCTGCAAATTTCATTGAGTCAGGAGTTATCTCTTTTATATTTACAAAAAGATAAAATGCACCTTGTGGTTTAAAACAACTTACCCCTTTTATTGCATTGAATGATTCAACTGCAATATTTCTTCTCTCTTCAAATGCTTTTCTCATCATCTCAATATCTGCATCAGCATCACCTTCTAAAGCTGGTATTGCTGCATGTTGAGTGATAGAGTTTACATTTGATGTTACTTGACCTTGTAATTTAGTCATTGCTTTTACAATCTCAACTTTTGGAGTTGCAATATAACCAAATCTCCAACCAGTCATTGCTACAGCTTTACTTAAACCGTTTATTGTAATAGTTCTTTGGTACATATCTTCACTTACACTAGCAGCTGCTGTGAACTCTTTACCATCATACATGATTTTTTCGTACATTTCATCTGACCAAACAAGGATGTCAGTTCCCTCTAATACTTTCCCAATAGCAATTAATTCTTCTTTTGAATATACTGCTCCTGTTGGGTTAGAAGGAGTATTTAGCATAATAGCTTTTGTTTTAGGTGTGATAGCTGCTTTTAATTGTTTTGCAGTCATTTTAAATTCTGTTGATTCATCTGTATCAATAAATACTGGAACACCATCAGAAAATTTTACTTGCTCTGGATATGTAACCCAGTATGGAGCAGGAATTATAACTTCATCACCTTTTTCAATTAATAATTGACATAAGTTAAATAAAGAGTGTTTAGCTCCATTGCTAATCACTATTTGGTTTAATTCATAAGTTAATCCATGGTCTTTTTTTAATTTATTAATAATTGCTTGTTTTGTTTCAGTGATACCCTCTACAGCGGTATATTTTGTAAAACCATCTTTAATAGCTTTAATCGCAGCATTTTTAACGATTTCAGGAGTATCAAAATCTGGCTCACCAGCACTAAAACTTAAAATGTCTTTACCTTGAGCTTTAAGTTCTCTACCTAAAGCAGTAATAGCCATTGTTACCGACGGAGATAAATTCTCCATTCTTTGCGCAATTTTCATTAGTTTTTTCCTCTAATAATTTTCAATATGTTAATATTATGAGACATAATATTTTTAGGATTTTATCTAAAATATACTTAAGGATTAGTTTGAATTTTTTAACAAAAATTAATAATAAAGAGGTTACCGTAGAATTAAATAAAAAAAGAGGTATGAAACACACCTATATGAGACTTCTATCTAGTAATTTGATACGAATTAACTCAAATATTTATTTTACAGAAACAGATGCAAAAATTCTAATTGAAAAAAAGAGAAAATGGTTAGAAAAAAATTTACTTCAGTTAGAAAAAAACACTTTAGAGAATAATGAATTTCTTTTTTTAGGAATTAAGCATAAAAATTTTGATAATAGAGATTTGGATAAGTTTTATAAATTAGAAGCGCAAAAATTAATTCCAAAAATTGTGACTGAATATTCTGAACTTATGCAACTTTTTCCAACAGCTATAAAGTTTAGAAAAAACAAAAGAACATGGGGAAGTTGTAATTATAGAAATGAATTAAATTTTAACACTCTTCTTATGAAGTTTCCTATACCTTTAATAGAATATGTTGTTATACATGAATTGGCACATATAAAACATAAAAATCATTCAAAAAGATTTTGGGCTTGTGTAGAACAGTATTGTCCTAATTATAAAGAAAAAATTAAAGAGTTTAAGAGTTTTTTATAATATCTCTAATCTCTTCAAATTTTTTATGTAGATTTTCATCTTTTATATTATTTGCAAAAATACCATATGAACGTTCGGTATAATTATCCTTTTTTATATAAGGTTTTTGTTTTTTTTCTATTTTATTTGTTACAAAAAACCTTACATCATCGATATTTGCAATGTTTGACTTTTTTAATAAGTCATTTATTAAACTCTTGTTATACTCAAATTCCATTTTATAAACAGGATGAGTTAACACAAAAAAGAAGATTTGTTTCCTAATATAGGCGAATTTAACGCCTTTTTTCAATTTAGGCGGTAATATTTCAATTATCTTTTGAATCGTTTCTTGTGTATTAATTCTTCTGAATTCAGGATTATTTTTAAGATGACAAAGTATTTCACTCAATTTTTTCATGTTGTTATTATAGCAGGAATTTTATTATCTTTAAGTGGATGTGGCTATAAAGCCCCTCCAACATATGTGCCAGATACGCAAGAAGTATCAAAATAATGGTTGTTTATGATTATATAATTATAGGTTCAGGGGTTGCAGGATTAAATGCTGCAAGGTTGATACCCGATACAAAAAATGTATTAATTTTATGTAAAAAAGAACCATGGGAATGCAATACCTTTTGGGCACAAGGTGGTATTGCAACAGCTGTTGATAAGAAAGATATACCAGACCATATCAAAGATACCTTAGTTGCAGGAGTTTATCATAATAATAAAAATGCTGTTTCAGTATTAAGTGAAAACTCTAGAAAAGCAATTGATAATCTAATAGAAGATGGAATGAATTTTGACCTAAATGATAAAGGTGAATTAGCCTTTACAAAAGAAGCAGCCCATAGCAGAAGTAGAATTCTTCATGCTGATGGAGATGCAACTGGTAGAATGATTCATCTATTTTTAATGGGAAAATTTCCCCATAAATTAGAAACTAACTGTGTAGTAAATGACCTTCTTATTCAAGACGATATTTGTTATGGAGTTAAATATTTCATAAATGAAACAGAAGAGAAAGTAGCTTTTGCACATAATACTATTATTGCTAGTGGTGGAGTTGGCTCAATATACAAATATCATACTAATTCAACTGCTGTTGCGGGAGAAGTTCAAGGTATATGTGTTGAAAAAGGTTTAGTTTTAAAAGATATGGAGATGATGCAGTTTCATCCTACAGTATTTAAAGGAACCTCTTTTGCTAGAAAAACTTTACTTAGTGAAGCTTTAAGAGGTGAGGGTGCTTATATTGTAGATGACAATGACCGCAGATTTTTATTTGATTATCACAAAGATGGAGAGTTAGCACCTAGAGATGTAGTAAGTAGGTCAATTTTTGATTATCATAAAAAAACAGGTTCAAACATCTATTTATCTTTTGATAAATTTGAAAAAAAATGGTTTAGAAAAAGATTCCCAAATATCTATGCAAACTTTGAAGACTTAGGTTATGATTTACCTTTTGAAAAAGTTCCAATCTCACCAGCATTTCACTATGCTATGGGTGGTATTGCAACCGATATTAATGCAAAAGTATTAAATACTAAAAATCTATATGCTGTAGGTGAAGCAGCTTGTACAGGAGTACATGGTGCAAATAGATTAGCTTCAAACTCTTTACTTGAAGGATTGGTTTTTTCTAAACTTGCAGTAGAAAACTCTTTAAAAGAAGAATTTAAAATTGATAAAAACAAATATATAAAAGAGATAAAAAAGTGCATTAGAAATAAGAGTATTGATAAACCAATAAAAGATAGAGTAAGAAAACTAATGTGGGAAAATGCAGCAATTGTACGAGATTTTGATTCTTTAAAAGAGGCTTTATCTGAGATTGATGAGTTTTTAAAAGAAGATGTGGGAAGACTACTATATTTAAGGTTGCTTACGGCAAAATCTATTTTAAAAGCTGCAATTGACAGAAAAAAGTCTCTTGGAGCACACTTTATTAAGGAGTAAGAATGTTAAAGATTCTGATGATATTATCATTATCATCTCTAGCTTTATTTGCAAGTGGCGGTGGCGCTACTTCTGGGGAGGTTGCACCAGATTTAACTATGACTTGGGTTGGATTTGCGTGTTTATTTATATTTGTAGTAGGTTACTACTTTGTGGCTGCAGAAGAGAAATATGAGATAGATAAGGCTAAGCCAGCTTTATTTATTGGTACATTTATGTTTATCTTGGTTGCACTATACTATTCGTTAAATAATTTAAATATGGGATTAGTTCATACTCAAGCCCAACATTTGATTTTGGAAATTGCTGAGATTTTCTTCTTCTTATTTGTTGCTATGACGTATATAGAATCATTAATTCATATGAATGTATTTGACAAGCTTAAGTATAATCTAATCTCAAAAGGGTTTACTTATAGAAAACTTTTCTGGGTAACTGGTATTTTAGCATTCTTTATATCTCCAATTGCAGATAACTTAACTACAGCATTGATTCTTTCTACTGTATTAATTACAATTGAAAAAGAAAGAAGAGACTTCTTGGTTCCTGGTGCAATTAATATCGTTGTTGCAGCAAATGCTGGTGGTGCTTGGTCACCATTTGGAGATATTACTACACTTATGGCATGGACAGCTGGTAAAGGTGCATTTGGAGATTTCTTATTTTTATTCCCTTCATCTATTTTAGGGTATCTTATAACAGCACTATTATTATCTAAAGTTGTTCCAAATGAAAAACCTGCTTTTGATGCTTCAAAAGAAGAAATACCAGTAATGGCTGAAGGTTCAAAAGTTGTAATGGGACTTGGTGTATTTACAATCTTCTGTGCAGTTATGTCTCATCAAGTATTGCATTTACCTGCAATGTGGGGTATGATGTTTGGTCTTTCTTTATTAAAGGTTTATTCTTATGGGCTTAAAAGAAGACATGGAAAAGATCACTTTAATATTTTCCATTCAATGGCAAAAATTGAAAATAATACCTTAATGTTCTTCTTTGGTATTTTAGCAGCAGTTGGTGCATTGTACTTTATTGGATGGTTAGCATTAGCAGCAATTGTTTATGAACCATCAGTATTAGGTCCAACTTGGTCAAATATTGGAGTTGGTTTCTTATCTGCAATCGTTGATAATGTTCCTGTTATGTCAGCGGTGCTTAAAGCAAATCCATCTATGGAGCATGCTCAATGGATGCTTGTAACACTTACAGCAGGGGTTGGTGGTTCACTAATCTCATTTGGTTCTGCTGCCGGTGTTGGAGTTATGGGTAAACTTCATGGTATTTATACTTTTGGTTCACATATGAAATATGCTTGGACTATTTTAATTGGATATATTGTTTCTTGTGCGATTTGGTATGTTCAATTTGAAGTATTTGGTATTGGTGCATAACCTTATTTTTACAATATTAAAAGCCATTCAGTCTTAAGGCTGAATGGCTTTTTTTTTGCCCCATTTTCTTTTTAAAAGAATAAGCCTAATTAATCATCTTCAAATTCCTTTTTCGTTATAATCGCGATACTTTTAAAAAATCAAAGGAATCATTTTAATGAAACATGTACCAATAGTTGTATTAGATTTTGGTAGTCAATATACACAAATCATTGCAAGAAAACTTAGAGAAGCTGGTGTTTATTCTGAGATTGTACCGTTTAGTGAGAGCATAGAAGATATTAAAGCTAGAACTCCAAAAGGTATTATTCTTTCTGGTGGACCAGCATCAGTATATGCAAAAGATGCTTATCATCCTGATAAAGAAGTATTTAATTTAGGACTTCCTGTTTTAGGTATTTGTTATGGTATGCAACTTATTTCTCAATATTTTGGTGGGTCAGTTATTCCTGCTGATCATCACGAATATGGAAAAGCAAAACTTACATTTGAAAAGACAAGCGATATTTTCAAAGACACTACAGATGGTCAAACTGTTTGGATGTCACATGGAGATAAAGTTGATAAATTAGCTGATGGTTTTGAAGTTATTGGAACAAGTGAAAACTCTCCTTTTGCAGCAATTGCAAATATGGATAAAAGAATTTATGCTTTCCAATTTCACCCAGAAGTTTACCATTCTGAGCAAGGGAGCAAAATCCTTAAAAACTTTGCAAAATATATTTGTGGTTGTGAATCAACTTGGAATATGGGTTCTTTTGCAAAAGAACAAATCAAAAAAATCCAAGATCAAGTTGGAGATAAAAAAGTTCTTTGTGGTGTATCAGGAGGAGTTGATTCTTCTGTAGTTGCTACACTTTTAGCAGAAGCTATTGGTGACCAACTAATTCCAGTATTTGTTGACAATGGATTACTTAGAGCAAATGAAAGAGAACAAGTAGAAGCTATGTTCGCTTCAAGAGGTGTTAAGCTTATCACTTGTAATGCGAGTGAAACTTTCTTAGAAAGACTTGCAGGTGTAACCGATCCAGAAAAGAAAAGAAAAATCATCGGTGAAACATTTATCGAAGTATTTGATGAAGAAGCAAAAAAACATGATGGGATAGAGTTCTTAGCTCAAGGTACACTTTATACAGATGTTATTGAATCTGTATCTGTAAAAGGACCGTCAAAAACAATTAAATCACACCATAACGTTGGTGGACTACCTGATTGGATGACATTTGAATTAATCGAGCCTTTAAGAGAAATCTTTAAAGATGAAGTTAGACTTTTAGGACTAGAATTAGGACTTCCAAAAGATATGATTGGAAGACATCCTTTCCCTGGACCAGGACTTGCTATTAGAGTTATGGGAGATGTTAATAAGCCTGATTTAGAACTTTTACGAAAAGCAGATGTTATTATGCTAGATGTTCTTAGATCAACTGGATACTATGATAAAACATGGCAAGCATTTACAGTATTATTAAATGTAAAATCAGTAGGTGTAATGGGTGATAACAGAACTTATGATAACACAGTTTGTGTTAGAATAGTTGAAGCAACAGATGGTATGACAGCAACATTTGCACATATCCCACATGATATCTTAGAAACTATCTCTAGAAGAATTATCAACGAAGTTGATGGGATCAATAGAGTTGTGTATGATATCTCATCTAAGCCACCAGCAACAATAGAATGGGAATAAAAGCGATAGCTTTTATTCATCTTGCACTAGATTTAGGTTCGAAGTACTTTTAGTACATCTTCACCTAAATCTAGCACAATCTAAACAAAATCTATCACTTTTAAAATTTTACTGCTTTATTCGAGGTTAGAACAATTTTCTAACGAAAACTTTTCCCAATTTTATTTTAAAAATCCAATGGACTTTTTATTTCATTTTTATTTAACTCTTTTACCACATGTGTATATATCATTGTTGTTTCTATTGATTTATGTCCTAAAAGTTCTTGAATACTTCGTATATCTGTGCCACTTTGCAAAAGATGAGTGGCATAAGAGTGTCTAAAAATATGAGATGTTACTCTTTTATCTATATTGGATTTTTCAACTGCATTTTTTATATTTCTACTTAAAGTTACATCTAAAATATGATGTCGTCTTTGTTCACCACTTCTTTTACTTTTTCTACTTGAATTTTAAGTTCATCCTTTATTTTTAATGGAAGTGGCAAGGTTCTATCTTTTAAGGATTTACTATCCCAAATATAAATTTTATTGAATCCAAAGTCAATATCTTTTATACATATATTTTGTGCTTCTTTCATTCTTAATCCACAACCATACATAAGTTTAACTGTAAGTTGATAAATACCACTCATATTTAATATAATACTTTTGACTTCATCTATAGTTAAAACTACAGGAATATGCTTTCTCTCTTTAGCTCTTAACGCTTCAATATTTTCATCTTTTAATGATATATTTAGAATTTGTTCATATAAAAATAATAGTGCATTAAAGGCTTGATTCTGAGTTGTAGGAGAGACATTAAACTCAGTGGCAAGATGGGTTAGGAATTGTTCAATTTCAACTTTACCCATATCTTTAGGATGTTTTTTGTTATGGTATAGTATATATTTTTTAGCCCAATAGATATAGACTCTTTCTGTGCTCATACTATAATGTTTAAACCTTATCTTATCCCTCATTATATCAAGTAATTTTTTAGCCATATATGTCTCCTAAAATGTAGTATTATTATGTTTTTTTCTAATTAACATACATAATGTATTGTTATTACCGTTATCTAGACAAAAAATATATATTTAAATTATAATTAAAAATAAAAAATCAATTCAAAAATATTACATTTTGTAATAATTTTTCATTGAATACCTATTTTAAGGATATTCTATGTGAATGTCTAGTTATTTAGATAATTAAGTAATAAATATATATAATGTATTGTTATTAAATAGTTATGAGATAAGTGGAGATAAATGAGAGTAACTAAAAAAATTAAAGAACAACTTTTAAAACAAGCGGAGGGAAAATGTGAGTACTGCGGTATTGAACTAGATGAGCGTACAGCGATGGTTGATCACAAAATTCCTTTGAGTCAAGGTGGAAGCTCTGATATAGAAAATTTAGCCATTTCTTGTCCGAAATGTAATATTTTGAAGGCAGACAAAATACTTGGAAGCATATCTAATCCTGTAGTAGAGTCAGCAGCTAAACTATGGATTCATGCATTTTTAAAATCACCAAAAATCACTTCCATAAGTTCTATAGTCAGTGTTATTGCAGTTGTGCTTACAATTTACCAAACTGAAATTATCAGAAAAGAAAAATTAGAAGCTAAATTATCAGAAAACTTAGATTTTAAATCTCAAATTAAAGAACTAAGTGAAACCGAGAAAAGCTTAAAAACACTCCTTACATTTGTTAGCTCTCAAAAACAAAAAGTCATTATATATGAACAGAATATACAACAGCTAGAAAATGAAAAACAAAAATTAGAACCATTGGTAAATGCTGATAAAGCAACCGTTGAAGCTCTCTTTAAAGTGCAAGAGGAACGAGCAAAAGAAAACGCCAACAAAGAAAGATGGATTGGATTTGGTCTTGGAATACTAGCTTCTATAATTGCTTCGTTTGTAATGGTCATAGGCAGGTATTTTTTTGTTTCAAGACAAGAAAACTCATAACAAATCAGTGGAGCCAATAAATTACCCTGCGGGCAAATTACTGGCTCATTTTAAACGTTAGATGGAAGAATAAAATGAATGAAAAAAAATTAAGTTATAGATGGTGGAAAATATATAGTTATATATTTACAGTTTTAAATATAATTTGGTATCCATTTTTTTGGATGGGATTCTTTGCAACAAAAGAATATGGATATTCGTTGGGGTTTTTTATTGCTGTTGGATTAACAATAGGAATTTTACTAACATTATTAGTTAATTCACTATCATTAGGGAAAAAATCTTTTCTTACAATAACAATATTAAGTTTCAATCCAATTATATGGATAATAAACGGAATTTATCTAAAAAATAGATGGTCAGATATTAGCAACATCTAACAAAACCTTGGAGAGAAATATTTGATCCTAGCGGCTCAAATATTTCTCAACTCAAACGTTATATACAAGAAAGGAAAATATTATGAATAAGTTGATTTTTATTACAGGATTAGCTAGTGGTGGTAAAACTACAACAATTAAAGCTTTTTTAAAATTATTTGGAAAAAATAGAACAGGTTCTAATATAAAAGTAAATAATAAATCATACCAAGTAAGAGATTATTCTAACTGTGATGTTGGGTGGGATAATTTTATGACTAGAGTTAAAAAGTATTGTAAAGATAAAAATTTAATTTATCCATTGTGTATAGATATTAATAATAAAGAGAGTAATTATGCTGATTTTAATCAAATAATTGAGTTTTTAAATTCATTAAATACAAATCATGATTTGTATTTTTTTATAATTAAAAATGGAAGTAAAAATCGACATTTAGAAGAGCAACATATCAATGTTATAAAACAACAATATGGTTTAGGAAAAATAAAAATTATTGACAATACAAGTGCAGATAATTCAAATAATTTAAAAAACTTTATAGAAAGTATATAGCAAATCAGAGGAGCCAATAAATTACCCTGCGGGCAATTTATTGGCTCATTTTAAACGTTATCTTACATAAAAATATTTAGAAGGAAAAGAATTGAGTAATACAAAAAAAATGAGAAATAATTATATTTTTATAGATTTTGAAAATGTTCAACCTACATCTTTTGAGTTTCCAGAAGATTATCCTTTTAAAGTCATTGTCTTTGTTGGAGCAAATCAAACAAAGATACCTATTGAACTTGCTACATCAATGCAAGGTTTAGGAGATAAAGCTGAATATGTAGTAATAAGTGGTAATGGCAAAAATGCTTTAGACTTTCACATTACGTTTTACCTTGGTAAACTATATGAAAAAGACCCTAAAGGATATTTTCATATAATCACTAAAGATACTGGTTTTGATGTACTAATTAAACATCTTAGAGAAAAAAAGACTTTAATAAATCGCTATGATGATATTAGTGAAATTCCAGCTTTGAAACAATCAAACTGTGAAACATTATCTATTGATGAAAAAATAAAATTAATTGTTAACTACTTGATTAAAAGAGGGAATGCAAAACCTAGAAAAGTTGAAACTCTCTCAAACACAATAAATTCAATATGTGCAAGAAGTTTAAATAGTAATCAACTTGATGCTATCATTAAGGCGATGGTTAAAGAAAAGCTTATTGTCATTGATGGTGCTAAGATAACATATACACTAAAAGATAACAAGTACTAGGAGAGAAATAAGTTACCCTGTGGGCAAACTAATTTCTCAAGATAACCGTTATCTTAATATTTTTGTAAACAAAAGGGAACAATGAAAAAATTTAAACTTGATATGGATCACCAAAAATTATCTCTTATTTTTGAAATTCAGAAAACATCTTATATTGCAATTGTTTCTTGGATTCTTATACAATATATAACTATAGTCTTAGTATTCTCTTATTTAGATAATATTCCCATTAATACTACAATTATTATTATATGTATCGCTACCATTATAAATATATTTGCAATATTATACTTTACTTGGGAAATACTTTCAAGAAAAAAACTTGAATTAGATAAGAATGGTGTCATATATTCAAAAACACTTTTTGGAAAAATAAAAAGCTACACATACAAATGGTTTGAGATTAAAAAATTCACGAATACAAATTATAAAGGTAAGTATATTTTAACAATAAAAAAATCAGATGATAAGGACATACAACTTTTCTATGGAATTAATGAATCAGAGTCAAAAGATATTTTACATCAATTAAATAAATTTAGAAGTGATATTTAAAAAGATATAGAAGTGAACAAGGGTATACTTGCGATAACTTAAGCTTTAAAGCCTAAATTAGTTAACATAAAAGTTCAAATAATCAAGTGTTCAAATACTTGTCCACTTAAATCAAACGTTATATGCACAGAATATAGTTTCAGGAGATGTAAGTTAGTGGAGAATGAAAAAAAAATAAGATTTGAAAAATGTCATCTTGAAAAGCTTGATGATATAATAGAAATTGGAAAAGACACTTATTTTGATACATTTAGTAAGTATTGTTCAGAAGAGGTAATGAAAGATTACCTTGAAAAAGCATTTGATGTCGATAAAATACGTGAAGAAATAATGAATAAAGATAGTAGTTTCTTTTTTATTTATTTAAATGAAGAGCTTTCTGGTTATTTGAAATTGAATATTAATGAAGCTCAATGTGATTTAAGAGATGAAAACGGGTTGGAAATTGAAAGAATATATGTGAAAGAAGGATATAAAGGTAAAGGTTTAGGATCTCGTTTAATAAATTTTGGAATAGAAAAAGCAAAAGAATATGAGAAAGAATTTGTATGGGTGGGTGTTTGGGAAAAAAACAAAGCAGGTATAGAATTTTATAATAAAAATGGATTCTATGAAATAGGAATGCATAGTTTTAGAATGGGAGATGAGATTCAAAATGATTATATCATGAAAAAAGATATCAAGAAAGAAAATAGGATATATAATGGCAATTTTCCAATATAATATTGAAATCATTCCTAAAGAGTTTGTAAAAAAGCATAAAAGTGATTTTCAAAGTGCCATAGATGATTATTTTGCTTGGGAAGAGTTTTCAAACCCATCAACAAATTTCATAAATTCAATACGTTCTTTATTGCCAATTAATAATAGTTGGAGTGATGTTGAAGAATTTAGATCAGATGATAACTGGGGTTCTCAAATACAGATTTATAAAACAGATGGAAAATTTGAAGCTGTTGTTCTTAAATTTTCTCCTGCACAAGACAATATAAAAATTTTGGAAAATTTCATTAGAATAGCAGATGAAGAAAAGTGTTTGTTATATGCTGAAGAGTCTACTAAAGTTCTAGAACCAAACTTATCTGAGATAATTGAAGATTTAAAAGTTTCAAAAGCCTATAAATTTATGGAAGACCCTATAAAGACGATAGAAGAATCAGCGACTCAACTAAATGAGTAACAAAATGCAGGAACCAAAGAATGAGTCAAATTAACGTTAGACAAAGGAAAAGATGATGAAGTGGAAAATATTTAAAGAGCTAAATGTTCCATGTGCTGATATATCTTATCAATGGATTTCAGAGGAAAATAGCCGTTTAATTATTATAATGCATTTTTCAAGGGTTGTTGAAGGTTTCGAAAAAGATTTAGAATTGATTTTTTTTAATCCAATTGCTTTACAATGGGAAGACGAGTGTTATCCAATATTCGATTTACCAGAGAAATTACCAAAGTGCACTAAAAAAGGTTTTGAAGACTGGACATATCCCACATTAATTATTCCTAATTCACAATGGGCAGATAGATATGATAAAAGTTTTGCTATTAATGAAAGACATGATAATCAACAATTAAAACATTTTGTATTGATATCTATGAATGATATTTTAAGTATATTATCTTGTGAAATGCCAAATGTAAAGTTAATTGATTCACAAGATATTTAACAAAACCTTGAAAGAAAAACAAAGCTATACTGCAGTTAATTCAAACTTTTTAGAACAAAAAAGCTAAAATGATAACTGAAATAATCAAGTGGTATTGTACCCTTGTTTCTGAACTCAAACGTTATATTCAAGGAGTAAAAATTGAGCAATTGGAATCTGCCTCATACATTTGAGTTTGAAGGACGGTACGTAAAATACAGTATTAAAGGCCAAGGAGAACCCTTGGTTCTGGTGCATGGTACACCATGGTCTTCATTTAACCTTAGGCATTTGATTCGAGAACTATCTTGTCACTATAAAGTTTACTATTTTGATTTGCTTGGATATGGTGACTCTGACAAGAGCAACGCGGACGTTTCCTTAGGAATACAAAATAAGCTATTAGATGCTTTAGTTGAATATTGGCAACTCGAATCGCCTTATATTGTTGGTCACGATTTTGGTGGCACTACGGTATTGAGGAACCATCTCCTAGATAACCGAGATTATAGAAAAATTGTCGTGATTGACCCTGTTGCACTATCGCCTTGGGGGTCGCCTTTTTTCAAGCATATTGAAAAATACGAAAGCGCTTTTTCAGGAGTGCCAGACTATATTCATGCCGCAATTGTCGAAGCGTATATAAAAACCGCTGCTTATCAAAAGTTGGAGCAGGAAACAATTGATGGGATATTAGCGCCATGGATTGGTGATCAGGGAAAGTCAGCGTTTTACAGACAAATTGCGCAAGCAGACTCAAAATTCACTGATGAATTTCAAGACAAGTTTGCTGATGTAAACGCGCCAGTTCTCATCTTGTGGGGAGAGGAGGATCAGTGGATACCTTGTGAGCAAGCTTATTTACTTCAAAGTAAAATTGAAGGTTCTAAGCTAGTTACAGTGCCTAGTACAGGTCATTTGGTTATTGAAGAAAATCCCGTGATGCTAGCAAAAGAGATTCGAGATTTCTTTGAGAATTGAATATAACAAACTGCTTAATGGGACAAAAAAGCGCGCTACTTTTGCTTCGGTTTAGTTTAGGTTCCGGCTGGTTCGGTTGGGTGCAATAGTACGTTTTTGCTTATTAGCAGAGTGTTGTATAAATAAAATTAGTACTAAATCAATCTTTAGGTAAAATTATATTATTAAGTTTTCAAGGAAAGTTACTCAATGAGAGAAATAAAAGATATAAAAAGTGAAATCTATGATATTTTAACAGATCATGGTGCCATATCGGATTTTGAACTATCTGAAAAAAATGGACGAGAGATTTATAATTATTGTGAAAATAAAAATATTAATATATCAATACTTCATAATTATAATACTAGATATTCATACGAGCATTTTTTTGATGAAAATAAAAAACTTATAGACAATCTAACAACACATGAAAAATTTATAACTAAAGTTTGTGCACTGGATTCTTCTTATTCTTGTTGTGATTGTATAGAGAAACAAGAGTGGGCTATATCATACGATACAAATCCTATATATAGGATGGAGCTTCTTAATATTATATCTCTAAGCTCAGTTAATTTTGTAATTCCAAATAAACTAGAAATATTTGATTTTGAATATAAACTAATAGAAATTATTAATGAAAAATTATCTGCATTATTTAGAGGTCAAGCACTTAACATAATGGAAAATGAATTAACTATAAATAAATCTACATTTGAAGATTTTTCATAGATAACTAGAAATAATATTTTCAAAAAATGGGAATAAAATGAATAACAACCTAACAATAAAAGATGAACTAACCGACTTCCTACTATATACAACACCAAACAGTGATATAAAAGTAGAAACATATCTACACAATGAAACTCTATGGCTACCGCAAAAAAGAATAGCTGAACTTTTTGGAGTAGATAGAACAGTAATAACAAAACATTTAAAAAATATATTTGAGAGTGGAGAATTAGAAGAAAATTCAGTTAGTGCAAAAATTGCACATACTGCCGAAGATGGGAAAAAGTACAATACAAAGTTTTATAACCTTGATGCTATTTTATCAGTTGGTTACCGTGTAAACTCTTTACAAGCTACACAGTTTAGAATATGGGCTACTAAAATACTAAAAGAGTTTATCATTAAAGGCTTTGCTATGGATGACGACAGAATGAAAAACGGTCGTTATTTTGGTAAAGACTATTTTAGAGAACTACTTGAGAGAGTTCGTTCAATACGAACAAGTGAGAGAAGAATATATCAACAAATAACAGATATATTTGCAGAGTGTAGTATAGATTACGATAAAAATTCTCAAATTACAAAAGATTTTTACGCAACAGTTCAAAATAAATTTCATTTTGCAATTACAGGGCAAACTTCCGCAGAAATAATTTATAAAAAAGTTGATAAAACAAAACCATTTATGGGACTCCAAACTTGGAAAAATTCACCCGATGGAAGAGTGTTAAAATCTGATTCAGTTATTGCAAAGAATTATTTGACAGAAGAAGAGATAAAAGATTTAGAAAGTGCCATAAGTGGCTACTTTGATTATATTGAAAGAATCATAAAAAATCATACAACTTTTACTATGCAGAGTCTAGCAAATTCAGTTAATAAATTTCTTGAATTTAACGAATACAAAATACTTGAAGATAAAGGAAGTATCTCAAGAAGTCAAGCAGAACAAAAAGCATTTAGTGAATATGAAGAGTTTAATAAAATACAAAAAATAGAATCTGATTTTGATAAAGAGATGAAAAAAGTTTTAAAGGAAAATAAGTAGTCATGGATAGATATTTTGCTGTTCATACAACAAAATCTAGCACCGAACAGCTAATGCCGTCGGTGAACTCAACCGTTATTTATAAAAGAAAAATTATTATACATCTATATCTTAGAAAAGAAATCAACATGTTAAAGATTTCGAAATGAAATTATCAAAAATTTTTCTAACTGATTATTTTAAACATTGTAGATAAAATTAGAGTAAAATGATATGAAAATACAAATTTCAAAATTATTAATTAGTATATTTAGTTGTTGTTTTATTTTTTGTGGATTACTAGTTTTTACATCAGATGCAAAAGCTGAATTACTAAAATACAATACTGAACAAATACACTTTAAAAGTGATAAATTAGAGCTAGAAGGAACTTTATTCCTTCCCAAAAGTAAAACAAAAGTCCCGGGAATTGTCATGGTGTGTGGATCTGGTCCAATAAACAGAGATGGTAAAATAACAACAATCAAATCAAAAGATCAAATTCCTTTTTATAGACTGTGGGCAGATTATTTGTCTTCTCATCATATTGCTACTTTACGTTTTGATAAAAGATATATAACACACAAATCGTTAAATTCTTTAGAACTTACTCAAACTGATCAAATAAGAGATATTATATCTGCTGTAAAATATCTTAAAACTAGAAATGAAATAGATCAAAATAAAATATTTATTTTAGGACACAGCGAAGGTGGTTCTATCGTACCTGTAGCTGCAAATCAATTGATTGACATTGCTGGTATTATAATAATGGCATCACCTTCAGTTCCTATTGATAATTTATTTATTGAACAATTAAAGATGCAGCATAGTCCTTATGTTGATGTTACAAAAGATGCATTTGTCCTTTTAAAAGAAAATAAATTTCCAAAAGGTGGTCAGATATGGGGTGCTGGTGAGTTTTACTGGAAAGAATGGATTGAATATACCGAAAATATTAATAAAATAGTATTAAAATCCAACAAGCCTACTTTAGTTTTACAGGGATTAGAAGATGAAAACTATCCTCCAAAAATATTACAAGAAAATAATGCAAATTGGGAAGAGTTAGCATTAAGTTCAAAAATAATTACATTTAAAAAATATCCTAATACATCACATAGTTTTTTAATTGGAAATACAGATTCAATAAATAAATCTGCTTTCGAGTATATCGTTCATTGGATAGATAATCTATAATTTGTTGTGTCCAATTAGAACTTTCATATTCATGGTTTAGAAATGTATTTGGTATATACAAATAACTGAAAGTCAATAGATTTTTTATCCTAATTTATAAACTTTTTTGTATCATACAAAATGAATAATTTAAAAAACCAATTTTTAGGTTTCCTCAATACACCTTTATTATTTGAAAGACTTCATAATTTAAGTCAAATTAAACTAGATATAAATGAGATAGAAAATTTTGATTTTACTAAATTAAATATTACAGATAATCTTCCTTTAGGAAAAAGAATAGAGCGTTTTTTTCAATTTTATATAGAACAATCATCAAACTATGAGTTGATAAAAAGCAATATCCAAATCATCCATGATAAAGAAACTCTCGGAGAATTAGATTTTTTGCTTTATGACAAAATGGCTAAAAAGTATTTGCATATAGAACATATTTACAAATTTTATTTATATGATGAATCTTTTTCAGATGAAATTGAAAGATTTATTGGTCCAAATCAAAATGACTCATTTTCAAAAAAGTTAGAAAAGTTAAAAAACAAACAACTTCCTTTATTATTTAAAAAGGAGACTCAAAACTACTTAGAAAATATAGATATAAGTGCAATTGAGCAAAAAGTTTGTTTCAAAGGGAATATTTATGTTCCTATAGACTTAATAGATAAAGAGATCCCCATACTTAATAACTCTTGCATAAGAGGTTTTTATATAAATCGTGAAGAGTTCTTTAAACAAAAGAAGTTTAGAGAGTTTCAATATTTTTTACCATCAAGAGATGATTGGATTATTGATTGCAATACAAATAAAATATGGAAAACTTTTGATAAAGTAATAGATGAAATAGAACTATTTTTAAATCACAAGAAATCTCCTCTTGTTTGGTTGAAAAATAGAAAAGAAAATAGATGTGAAAGTCTATTTGTTACTTGGTGGTAAAATCTATTAAGTGCTCTATTTAGTTTAGTTCTTCTTTTTTTTCTTCCATTTGATTCATAAGTTCACTAGTTAGTTCCATAGTTAAATAGTGATCCATCATGCTAGAGTCTGCACCTGTAAGTGTTGGGTTCGCTTCTAATATTTTAAGTACTGCATATGATGCAAATGGGTCATGCTCTTTTTTGATTAAAAGTTTTTCTAACAATAAATCCATTTCTAATACTTCCAAATGCATAGACATAGTTTTGTATATCCATGCCAAAACTATAATCTCCATAAAGTTAGTTGTAGGTTTAAATACTCTTATATCTTTAACGATTGTATGAAGTTTTATTTTTCCTAACATCTCTAAGATATCTGCATCTTTAGTAGCGTTAAGTTTATACTCTTTTTCTGTAACTTTTATATCACCTTCACTTAATGATTTATCTAACTTTACATCTTTATCAATCTTGTATGATTCTTTATACATATCTATAAAATCTTGCATAATTACTCCCATAGTTTAATACTTTTTAATATGCAATTATAATACCACAAATGAAAAATAGTTTTATCAAGCTTTATGTTATAATTTAAACAATTAATTGAGTTAAGAAATTTAGAGGTTAATTTGAAAATATCATATCATCGTAGACGAAAAATGAAAACAAGAAGAATAGCTATAAGAGAGTTAATCTCAAATGGTATTGATGACCCAAAAGATTTGGCAAAAGAACTTAAAGTTACTGTTCCTACTATTAAAAGAGATTTGCAAGCTATGGAAACTATGACTGAAGAGGATTTTAGTTTTCAAAAAAGACAAACTTCCCAAGAGATACTTGATAAAAAAGATGAAATCTTAAGAATGTTAGATGATGAAGATTATTACACTGAAAATGGTGATATAAATATATTAAAAATTACAAAAGAACTAAAAACAAGCAGGGCTACAGTTATATCTGTTTTAAATGGGGAGTAAAAGCTATTGATATTTATTTGTATATATCAAGAGATCTTTTTAGTTAGAAAATCTATTAGAAACTTATAATTAAGATAAAATATCAAAAACTTTGTTATACTCTATAATATTAGAGATAACTTGGATTTTAGGGCTTTTAGTATATTTGTTAATAGTTGATTGTTCTATTGTTTATTTTATATAAAAATTAAAAAGGATACAAATAATGGCTAAAACAAATTATAATTATGAAAAAAGAGCTAGAGAGATAGAAAAACAAAAGAAAAAAGAGGAAAAACGTTTAAAAAAACTAGCTAAAAAAGAGGGTGAATCTGAAGAAAATACATCAGAGATATCGGAAACTCAAAGTTCTAATACAGAAAACCAATCTTAAAATTTTTTTTTATAACTTTTTGTTATTTTATATTATTATAAAAATTGAAAAGGAATTTAAATGACTTTTTATGAAAAAGAAAATGAACTAGATGTAGATATAGGGAATAGACATATTGTTATACAGCGTCGATATGAATTTATTGGTGCTTTCAATGATTTACTTATAGCAGTTTGGTTTTTGGTGGGAAGTATTTTTTTTCTAAATGATTCCTTGATGCAAAGTGGAACTTGGCTATTTATAGTTGGAAGTGCGCAGTTTTTGATAAAACCTCTAATCAAAGTAGCAAGTTTAATCCATGTGGCAAATATTTATAATACTCAGTTTCCAGAAGATTCTGAAAAGTCTATATAATTAATCAAAAGGAAATACTTGTCATTTGATATATTTAATCTATCTTTAGAACTTTCAAAAGCATTAGAAAAAAATAACTATAAAACTCCAACTCCTGTTCAAAAAGAAGTAATCCCTCTTGTAAAAACAAAACAAGATATTATGGTACAAGCAAAAACTGGAAGTGGAAAAACTGCAAGTTTTGTAATCCCAATACTTGAAACACTAAAAGAAAATAAAGATAACAAAAAAGCAAAAATAAAAGTTTTGGTTTTAGCTCCAACAAGGGAACTTACTCTTCAAATAGCAGAATCATTTTCAACTTTAAGTAGATTTTTCCCAAAAGTACTCTCTATAGTTTCAGTTATAGGTGGAGAAAAGATAGGGGAACAACTTTTAAAGATACAAAAAGGTTGTGATATAGTAGTTGCAACTCCGGGAAGACTTCTTGATATTATAGGAAAAAAGCAAATTGATTTATCAACTATTGAATATTTTGTTTTAGATGAAGCTGACAAAATGCTTGATTTAGGTTTTGTTCAAGAACTTGATGAGATTTTAAAAATCATTCCAAAGAATAGACAAAATCTTTTATTTTCAGCAACATACTCACAAAAAGTGATAGATATAGCTTCAAAAATAACTTCTAATGCTGTAAAAGTGGAGATAAAAGATTCTACTACTCATGTGGAAGAGATAACTCAAAGGGCAATATTTGTAAAAAAAGAGGATAGAAGTGCACTCTTAAGACATCTGATAAAAGAAAATAAATTTAAGTCAGTATTGGTTTTTATGGCAAACAAAAGAGCAACTGATAATATAGCAAATAAATTTATTAAAAAAGGATATGAGGCTGAATCTTTCCATGGAGATTTAACTCAAGAAGAAAGAAACCTCACTCTAAATGATTTTAAAGATAAAAAGATAGATATTCTTTTTTCAACTGATATAGCATCAAGGGGTTTGCATATTGATGATATTGATTGTGTTGTAAATTTTGATTTGCCAAGAGGTACAGAGGATTATATTCATAGAATAGGAAGAACAGCAAGAGCAGGAAAAAGTGGAACAGCTATTTCTTTTTTAGATAATGAAAACCTAAGTCATTTCAAACTAATTGAAAAAAGATATAACTTAGATATAAAAAAAGAGCAAATTGAAGGTTTTGATTTTACACTTTTAAAAAACACAAAACAAAAAGGAACTGCACCTGTAAAAGGGAAAAGAAAAAGTAAAAAAGATAAGTTAAGGGAGCAGGGGTTATTATAATAGTTATATGAAGTCTTAGACGCCATATGCTAATATAAAAATATCAATTGCCCTTACAGCCATCTCATCCATATGTTTTTTTGAAAAATTTGTATCAACTTGAAAAAGAAATGGATACATCAACTCCGATTCTAAAAGTCCAAAAAAATGTATTGCTGCTATATTTGTATCTGTTTTTTTTATTTTATTAAATTTTATTGCTTTTTCTAAATATTTAGAAAGTATTTCTCGACTTTTTAATACTCGGTTTTTATATGTAATTCTACCTAGGTTTGTTATCTCTGATTGACTTATGGTAAGTCTTCTTATTTCAACCATTTTTTGAGAATATACAAAATTTAGAAACCTTTTCCCAAATTTGTATAGTTGGGTATGAATATCGAGGGTTTCATTTTTAGTATCTATAATTTGATGTACAAAATCACTTTCTTGGGCATTTGCAATAGAAATAACTTCAAAAAAAAGTTCCTCTTTTGAGGAAAAGTAGTTATACAGTGTTGCTTTAGATCCGCCAAGCTTTGAACTTATTTTAGACATTGAGGCTTTTTCAAAACCAAACTCTTTAAAAACCTCTTTAGCAGCTTTTATTATCTCTTCTTTTTTTTCTTCTGTTTTCTTTCTCATTAAACTATTCCTATTTATTAAAGTAATATTAACATTTAAATGGATAATATCCCTTTAACTAAACCGTACTGTACAGTTATTTTAACAAAAGAGAAAGATGAAAAAAGAAAATATTATTAATATAAATTTAATTAAAAGGCTTTTTGTATTTGTTGTGGGACTTATTATTATGTCATTTGGAGTTTCATTTTCCGTTAAAGCAGATATAGGAGTGTCGCCAATATCATGTGTACCATATATTTATAGTGTATATTTTCCCTTAACTATTGGAGAGTTTACAATACTATTAAATGTTTTATTTATGGGGATTCAAATAGCAATACTTCGTAAAAAATATAATCCTTTTCAATTGGTACAACTTCCTGCAATTATAGTATTTGGATATTGTATTGATGGTACAATGTTTTTAGTAGAGAGTTTAATACCTTCAAACTATATAGAACAGTTAATCTTATGTTTAATCTCTTGTGCTGCCTTAGCATTTGGTATTTTACTTGTAGTTAAATCAAGACTTACATATCTTCCTTTGGAAGGCTTAGTAGTAGTTATATCTAAAACCTTTAAAAAAGAGTTTGGAAAAGTAAAAATATCTATGGATACTTTGATGGTGATCTTAGGAGTTATCAGTTCTTTTGTTTTTTTAAATCATTTAGTTGGAATTAGAGAAGGTAGTATTATTGCTGCTTTATCTATTGGAGCAATGATAAAATATTTTAGTACAAATCTACCTTTTATTGAAAATTGGCTTGCTGATGAAGTTACAAAAGAATCAGATGTTGAAGATATTAGTGATAAATATAATAATACTTTTGTGATTACTATCTCAAGAGAATATGGTAGTGGTGGACATGAAATAGGTAAATATATAGCAAAAGAGCTAGGGGTTGCTTTTTATGATAAAGAGTTAATTGATTTAACTTCACAGAAAACAGGTTATACCCATGAATATATTCAAGAAAATGAACAAAAACTTACAAACTCTTTATTATATGATTTATATGAACAGAACTTTAATTATGTAAATGATGAGTTACCACCTAAAGATGTACTTTTTTTAATTCAAAGTAAGATTATAAGAGATATTTGTGAAAAAGAGTCTTGTGTTATTGTAGGACGTTGTGCTAATTTTATTTTAAAAGATCATCCAAATTGCATAAATGTTTTTATCCATGCTAATAATGAATACAGAAAAGATAAAATAAATAAAATCTATAAAGTAAAATCACCTTTTGGGGATAATGATTTAAAAGACTCTGATGAAAAAAGAGCAAATTATTGTATGCATTTTGCAAAAAAGGATTGGAGAGATGCTACTAACTATCATATAACACTTGATAGCTCTTTATATGGTTCAAAAGTAAGTGCAAAAAAAGTTATTGAATTTATAAAAGAAAGAAAAATCTAAACTTACATATTCAGAAAAATATGAGAGTTTTCTAAGTATAATATTTCATATGACAAGTTTACCTATATATAGTGTTTTAGATGAAATAAAACAAACATTAAATCAAAATTTAAATCTTATACTTCAAGCTCCTCCAGGAGCTGGAAAAAGTACAGTTGTTCCCATATCTTTATTAAAAGAATCTTGGCTTCATTCTGATGATAAATCTAAAATGATTATAATGCTAGAACCCAGACGTGTAGCAGCTAGAATGGTAGCTCAACAAATGGCAAAACTACTTGGAGAAGAGTTAGGTCAAAGTGTTGGTTATCAAGTTAAGATGGAAAGTTGTTATTCAAAACAAACAAAACTTCTTGTTGTTACTGAGGCTATATTAGTTAGAAAACTACAAGCAGACCAAGCTTTACAAAATGTTGCTATGATTATCTTTGATGAGTTTCATGAAAGAAGTATTCATACTGATTTATCTTTGGCTTTATCTTTACAAGTACAAGAGTTGCTAAGGGATGATTTAAAACTTTTGATTATGTCTGCAACTCTTAACTCAAATGCTTTACAAAAACTTATAGGTGATGTTCCAGTTATAACTTCTCAAGGTAGAACTTTTGAGGTAGAAAACATATTTTTAGAACCAAATATAAAACAGCCTGATTATAAATCTATAAATACTATCCTTTTAAATACAGTTTTAAAATCTATAAAAGAGGATGAGGGTGATATTTTAGTTTTTTTAGCAGGTGCAAGAGAGATAAAAAAATTGCAAGAGTCCTTAGCTGAAACCTTAAAAGGTGAAGATATAGAACTTTTACCTTTATATTCAGCTTTGAGTAAAGAGCAACAAGATAAAGCAATAAATGGCTCAAACAAAAGAAAAGTAATCCTTTCAACAAATATAGCTCAAACCTCTTTAACCATAGAAGGAGTAAAAGTTGTAATTGATTCAGGACTTGAGAAACAATCTTCATATAACTATTCAAATGCAATGAATCATCTAAATCTTACTTTTATCTCCAAAGATAGTGCTGTGCAAAGGGCAGGGCGTGCAGGAAGATTAAGCAAAGGAAAATGTTATAAACTGTGGCATAAAGGAAAGATTTTACAAGAATCAACAAAACCAGAAATATTAAGAACAGATTTAAGTTCATTTTTCCTTGATTTAGCACTTTGGGGTGTAGAAGATATCAAGGAGTTGAAGTTTTTAGACTATCCTTTAAAAGAGGTAGAAAATAGTACAAAAGTTATGTTGCAAGAACTAAAAATGTTAGATGAAAAATATGAGATTACAGTTCTTGGAAAAAAAGCTTTAACTTTAGGTGTTCATCCAAGATTTGCTTATATGATATTAAAAGCAAATGAGTTAGGATTTGCATATGAAGCTTCACTTTTGGCTACACTTTTAAGTGAGAAAGATATATTTAAAAACTCATATTCAAATTGTGATATATATTCAAGATTTTTACATCTTTATGAAAAAGATTTAGATACTTCTTTTATAAACAAATATACAGCAACAACTGTTTTAAAACAAGCACAATTTTTCTATTCAAAACTAAAGAGTATAGAAAAAATAAATAAAGCCAAAAATAATATTGATGAAGAGATTTTAGCAGTATTACTTCTTTTTGCCTATCCAGATAGACTTGCTAAGCAAAGAGGGGTAAATGACAATAGGTACAAACTAAGCAATGGCAAAGGTGCTATTTTAAACAGTGAAGATACACTATTTAATGAAAGGTTTTTAGTAAGTGCTGTTTTAAATACCCACACAAAAGACTCATATATAAATCTTGCAATTAAAATATCACTAGATAGATTAGAAAAAGAGTTTAAAGATGATATTAAGATAAAAGAATCAATCACTTATAATAAAGAGAATAAAAAATTTGATATAAGGGAACATCATCGTTTTTATGAGCTTGAGTTGTATTCAAAACCAATTTCAAATGATGGAAAACATGATTTTAGTACACTATTTTTAGATCTAATAAAACAAGAAGGATTAGAGCTTTTAACTTGGAGTAAAAAAGCAATTGATTTACAAAATAGGGTTAATTTTATAAACCAAAATACAAATATCAATTTACCAGATTTTAGTTCAAAGGGTTTATTAAATAATATAGATAAATGGCTTAGTCCTTATCTAAATGATGTTAAAACTATAAAAGAGTTAGAAAATTTAGATATTTATACTATACTTATAAGTTATATTCCTTGGGATATGAGTCAAAAAATAGATACTCTTGCCCCAACACATATAAAAGTTCCAAGTGGTTCAAATATAAAGATTGATTATTCAAATACTCAAACACCTATATTGGCTGTAAAGATTCAAGAGATGTTTGGTTTAAGTGAAACGCCAAAGATTTTAAATAACAGTATAGCTTTACAAATACATCTTTTAAGTCCAGCCTTAAGACCAATACAAATTACATATGATTTAAAAAGCTTTTGGAAAAACTCATATGATGAGGTGAAAAAAGAGCTTTTTTCTAAATATAAAAAACACTATTGGCCAGATAATCCTTTTGAAGCACTAGCTACAAATAAAACTAAAAAAAATATGAAATAGATAATTTAGGAGAAATTATGAATAGAGTTTACATTACAGATAAGATAACTAATCCAGATATAGAAAAAGAGGTTTTAGGAGATGAGATTTCACCTGAACTTCATGAATATATTGAAGTATTATTGGTTTGGCATAAAAAGATTACAAATGAATTTATAGATTCTTTACCAAATCTAAAAGCCTTGGTAAGATATGGAGTAGGTTATGATGTTTTCCAAGATTTGGAATATATAAAAGAAAAAGGGATTTTCGCTTCAAATACACCTGATTATGGTACAGAAGAGGTTAGTGATACAGCTATTGCAATGATTATGAACATTGCAAGGGGGATTACTAGATATGATTATCAATGTAGAGAGTATGAAGATGGCACTTGGCAAACTAATACTTTAAAATATATAAAAAGAAATAGTGACTATAAAGTGGGTGTTATAGGAGCGGGAAGAATAGGGGGAAGTGTAGTCTTAAAAGCAAATGCACTTAGATTTCAGACATACTTTTATGACCCATACCTTTCAAGTGGTACAGAAAAGATGCTTGGAGCAAAAAGAGTTGATAGTTTAGATGAGCTTCTAAAAACTTGCGATATCATCTCTATAAACTGCCCTTTAAACTCAGATACAAATGGTATGGTAAATGAAGAGTTTATCTCAAAGATGAAAAAAGGTGCTTCTATAGTAAACACTGCCAGAGGTGCTATAGTAAAAGATTTAGACGTATTTTATGAGCCTTTAAAAAGTGGTCATTTAAATTGTGTAAATCTTGATGTACTTCCAAGTGAGCCTCCAAAAGATGGGCAAATGATAGATGCTTGGAGAGCAAAAGAAAAATGGCTTGATGGAAGATTTCTTATAAATCCACACTCAGCTTTTTATAGTGATAAAGCATACTTTGAGATGAGACAAAAAGCGGCATTAAATGCAAAAAGAGTTTTAGATGGGTTAAAACCTATAAATATTGTAAATGGCTTAAAATAAGTGTCAGAAAAATTAAAATCTATAGATAGAGGTGTTTTATTTATGCTTATAAGTGCTATGTTTGGAGCACTTAATGGAGCAGTTGCAAAGTTATTATCACAAACTATGGATCCTATTGAGATAGTTTTTTATAGAAATCTTATTGGAGTAATAATAATACTTTTTAGTTTAAAAAAGTTTTCTGTTTCAGTTGATTTCTCAAAACTTCATTTACTCTTCTTAAGGGGATTGTTTGGGGCTTTAGCTATGGTTCTGTTTTTTTATACTATTGCAACTATACCTTTAGGAGAAGCTGTTATTTTAAATAAAACTTCACCTTTTTTTGTAACAATATTAGCATATTATCTTATGAAAGAAACTATTAATCTAAAAACATTTTTTGCGCTACTTGTAGGGTTTATTGGAATTTTATTTATTATGAAACCTTTTGGAGTAGAGATTTCACTTGAACACTTTTTAGGGGTTTTAGGTGGTTTTTTTGCAGCAGCAGCTTATGCAACTATAAAAAAGATAAAAGATATTTATGATGCTAGATTAATTATGCTTTCTTTTATGGGAGTTGGTATGCTTATACCTTTAATATTGTGTTTATTTACACCATATGCAAGTTTTCAAATACATACACAAGTTTGGGTTTGGGCTTTAGTTGTCTTGATGGCTGTTATTTCAACATCATCTCAATGGTTTTTAACAAGGGCTTATAGTATAAGTCGTGCAAGTATAATTGGAGTTGTTAGTTATACAAATATACCTTTTGCAATAGGTTTTGGTGTTATGTTAGGTGATATGATACCAGATATTTATACTTTGCTTGGTATTGTTTTAATAGTCTTTGGTGGAATTTTAGTTGGGAAAAAATAGGTGTTAAACAAGTAGATTTTAAAATTTAACTTAACAAATTTTAAAAATTATTTTTATTGATATTTTAAATCAAAAGGAATATAATCAATTATATATACCAAAGGATTTAAGATGAAAAATCTAACAATGAAAACTTCAGACAGTGTAAATATTAATTATATAATAGAGGGTAGTGGAAAACCTTTGTTATTAGTACCTGGATGGAGTTGTAGTTTACATTTTTTTGATAAAAATATTTCAGAATTATCTAAAAAATTTAAAGTAATAGCCGTTGACTTAAGAGGTCATGGAGAGTCTGATAAACCTGATCATGGATATAGAATTGCTAGGTTTGCAATGGATATTAAAGAGCTTCTTGATTATCTTGATGTAAAAGATGTGACAATAGCTGGATGGTCTATGGGGGCTTCAATACTTTGGAGTTATCTTGAGCTATTTGGAAATCATAGAGTTAGTAAACATATAAGTATTGACCAATCTCCTGCACAATATTTCGCTCCTGATTGGAAGTGGGGACAACTTGGTTGTTATGATGTTGAATCGTATTTACGTCTTTGTGCTTCTTTACAGTATGAAGAGAGAGCAAATGCAGAGGGGACAGTATATGGTTGCTTGCACAAAGAGCCAACTAAAGAAGAGGTAGAGTTTTTATCAAATGAGATTATGAAGTGTCCTGCAAGGGTTAAAATAGATATTATGAGAGATCATACCAATCTTGATTGGAGAGATTTTATTCCACATATCTCTGTACCTACACTAGTTTGTGTTGCAAAACAAAGTCAAGTATTCCCTTGGCAAGGTAGTGCTTGGGTGGGAGAAAATATACCAAATGCAAAAATAGAATATTTTGAAAACTGTGGACATATGCTATTTTGGGATGATCCTGAGAAATTTAATAAAGTGGTTTCAGAGTTTGTATTATCTTAAAGTAGAAGTTAACTTTTTATGAATAGTGAATTATATCAGAATATTGGAGATGAATTCAATTTAGGTAGACTAGTAGCAATAGAGACTATCCAAGTCTTGTGGAGTGGTTATGGTGAGCTAGTCCGCCTAAAATTTCCTAAAAAAAGTATTATAATAAAACATATACAACTTCCTAAGTCTTTAAGTCATCCTCGTGGTTGGAATACAGATTTATCCCACCAAAGAAAACTTCACTCATATGAGGTTGAGGTTAATTGGTATAAAAACTTTTCCAAGCAGATTGACAAGAGATGTAGAATGCCACTAGGGATAAAGTGTTTTCAAAATGAAAATGAATGGTTACTTGTCATGGAAGATTTGGCAAGTGTAGGTTATGTATCTAATGTAACTTATGCTTATAAGACTCACCTTAAAGCATCTCTTGAGTGGTTGGCAAATTTTCATGCTAAGTATATAAATACAAAAAGTGATATAGTTTGGAGTATTGGAACATATTGGCATTTGGATACTAGACCTGATGAGTTTGAATTACTAGAAGATAAAGAGTTAAAAAAGTTTGCAAAACTCATTGATATTGAGTTAACTAGTTGCAAATATCAAACAATAGTACATGGGGATGCAAAGTTAGCAAACTTTTGTTTTAGTAGTGGGGGAGATTCTTGTGCAGCTGTTGATTTTCAATATGTAGGTCATGGTTGTGGGATGAAAGATATTGTATATTTTATGAGTAGTGCAGTTGAACCTGAAGTTTGTGAACAAAATGAAGAGTGGATTTTAGACACATATTTTGATGCTTTAGAAAATGCAATAGAATATTATCAAAAGAATATTGATATTGAGGACTTAGAAGAGGAGTGGAGACCTTTGTTTTCTGTTGCATGGGCTGATTTTCAAAGATTTTTAAAAGGTTGGAGTCCAAATCATTTTAAAATCAATGAGTATTCAGAAGAACTTACATCAAAAGCATTAGCTTATTTAAAAAATAAAAATTTACAAAAAGAGAAAATATGAAAATAGATATTCCAGGAAGAGATGATTTTGAGTTAAAAAATATTGTATTTGATTACAATGGTACAATAGCAATAGATGGAAAACTAATCTCAGGTGTTAGTGAAAGCATAAATTCATTATCTCAAGATTTTGATTTCTATGTTATTACAGCAGATACATATGGTACTGTAGAAAAAGAACTTGAGAATACAAATTGTAAAGTTATAACTATTGGTAAAGATTCACAAGATATTTGTAAATTAGATTTTATAAAGCAGTTAGGTTCAAATACTACTTTAAGTGTTGGAAATGGAAGAAATGATATGTTGATGTTAAAGGAATCTATCCTTGGAATAGCAATATTACAAGATGAAGGTTTATGTACTCAAACTATGTTAAATTCAGATATTTTAGTAAAATCTATAAAAGATGTTTTTTCATTTTTAGGAGATAAAAATAGACTAATTGCAACAATGAGAAATTAGATAAAATGAACTTTACTACAAATGATTACTGGGAAGAGGAGTTTGAAAATTATAGTGATAAAAAATTAGATAAGATATATTTTGACAATTGTACTTTTATAAAGTGTGATTTTTCAAAAAGTATTATTGACAATTGTAAGTTTACAGAGTGTGAATTTATCAATTGTGATTTATCACTTAGTGTTTTAAAGGCTTCAACATTTAATGATATAAAATTTGATAATTCAAAACTAATAGGTATTTCTTGGAGTTCTTGTGATGAGCCTTTTAATGTGCAGTTTAAAACTTGCAATTTATCTCAAAACTCTTTTCATTTAATGGACTTAAGAAGGATAAAATTTCTTGATTCTTTGATAAAAGATACTGGATTTGAAGAGTGTAATTTAGAAAATGCAGTTTTTGATGGGTGTGATTTAGAGCAAACTGTGTTTATAAATAATAATTTAAAAAAATCAAACTTTGAAAATTCTAAAAACTATCTAATAGACCCAAAGTACAATGATATAGAAAAAGCACAATTCTCACTACCCGAAGCTTTGAGTTTTCTAAGTTTACTTCCAATAAAAATAAAATAAATATTCAAAGTCTAATACAGCTTTTAATTATTTAATATTATTTGGGATATGATTAAAATTATGATTAAATAACTTATTATAAAGGACTATAAATGAATATTTTAATATTTTTATTAATTGGAGCAATTGCAGGCTGGCTAGCAGGAAAAATCATGACAGGTGGTGGTTTTGGAATAATAGGTAATATTGCTGTAGGTATAGTTGGTGCAATAGTTGGTGGTTTTGTATTTGGTTTAGTAGGAATAAAAAGTGCTGGATTTATAGGTTCAATTATAACTTCTACAGTTGGAGCAGTTTTATTACTTTATATTGTTAAAATTGTAAAAAAATAAGGAATATAATGTTAGTTAGAGATGCGAATATTTCTGATTTTGATGAAATTACAAACATATATAATTATTATATTAAAAATACTGTTATAACATTTGAAGAAGAATTAGTTTCAAAAGAAGAGATGATAAAAAGGTTTGAAAAGCTAAAAAATACAAAACTTCCTTGGATAGTAGCTCAAGTTGATGGAAAGATTGTAGGGTATGCATATGCTCATTTTTGGCACGATAGAAGTGCTTATAGGTTTACAGTTGAGCCTTCAGTTTATTTAAACCACGAATTTATAGGTAAAGGTGCAGGAAAAATATTATACAAACAATTAATTGAACAATTAAAAAGTTTAGGTATTAAAAATTTACTTAGTTTAATTACTGTACCAAATGAAGCAAGTATTGGCTTACATAAAAAATTTGGTTTTGAAAAAGTTGGACATTTGCCTGATGTAGGGTTTAAGTTTGATAAGTGGTTATGTGTTGAATTTTGGCAGTTGAAGTTATGATTCGTAAGCAGCAAAATGCTGCTTATGGGTAAGATTATATAGCAGTAACGTTTTCTGCTTGTAGACCTTTGTCACTTTCTGCAATTTCGAAAGTTACTTTTTGTCCATCTTCTAGTGAAACTCTACCGTATCCTGATTTATTAATTTGTCTATAGTGTACAAATACATCTTTCCCACCATTTTCTTGTTCGATAAAACCGAAACCTTTTTCACTATTGAACCATTTTACAGTTCCATTTACTAATGTTGCCATTATTTTCCTTGTTTTGTTAATTGTGCCAAATTTCTAAGGCGGGTTAAAAATATAATATTAAGTGTTCTTTTAAGATCTATTTTTATCGAAACGAGTAGTTATCAAAATAAAGCAGACTAAAGATGCAACTTTTATCATCTTTTTGTATTAACAGTTTATCTAAATAAAATATAAAAAGCAAGTATATGTAATCAATATGTTAATAATAATAAAAGAAAAGCAAAAAAGTTTATTAATATTTTAATTTACTATTTTTTTTTGCTTTTTATAAAATCTTAATATTGTAAAGTCTCAAAAAAAAATAAGGAATACTATGCAATATAATATTACTGAGGCAGTTTTTGGTCAAAGACCAAATGTAGAACTTCCAAATCCTAAGATTTTAGAGTTTTTAGGTGAAGATGGAATGAGAAATATGGTAGCAAGACATTATGATTTGTTAGCACAAAGTGAGATAAAAGAACTTTTTCCTTCAACAGTTGAGGGTTTAGAAATGGCAAAAAAACATGCAGCTGACTTTTTCATACAAATTTGTGGAGGACCTAAATATTTCAATGAAAGTAGAGGAGCTCCAAAAATGGTAGCAAGACATATGCCTTTTGAAATTGATAGTAATGCAAGAATTGTTTGGTTAGAAAAATATGCACAGGCGATGGAAGAAACAAATTTAAGTGATGAGCTTAAAAATTCATTTTGGAATTATATTAATATTTTTTCAATCTGGATGATAAATAAAGCTAGTTAAAATAATATATTATATAAACTAATTAAAATAATATATTTTATTAGAAGGTATGATTTTGGATGATAAAAGATCTATTGGATTATTAGGTGCTATATCTATAGGTGTTGGAGGTATGGTTGGTGGTGGTATCTTTGCCGTATTAGGTGAAGCAGTATCCTTAGCTCATGGAGCTACAGTTGTTGCTTTTTTAATGGCTGGAATTGTTGCTCTTTTTACTTCATATTCATATGCAAAGCTTTCTGTGAAATTTCAGACTAAAGGTGGGACTGTAAGTTTTATAGATGAAGCCTTTGGACATAACTATTTATCAGGAAGTGTTAATTTTATGCTGTGGCTAAGTTATTTAGTTACCATATCATTATATGCTGTGGCTTTTTCCTCTTATACACAAGCTTTAATTGGTACTTCTAGTAATATTTTAAATCATCTATTTATAACAATAGCTATACTTTTACCTTTGCTTATTAATCTTATTAGTGCTTCTTTTGTAAGTAAATCAGAAACTATTATAGTTGTTATAAAAGTGTTATTGTTAATATTGATAATTGTGGCAAGTTTTACATATTTGGATTTTGAAAGATTATCCCCATCAAAATGGGAAGGTAGTTTTTCTATTTTAGTTGCTGGTATGATAATTTTTGTTGCTTATGAAGGCTTTGAGCTTATAGCAAATTCAGCAGAAGATATTAAAAATCCTAAATCAAATCTTCCTAAAGCATTTTATAGTTCAGTCTTATTAGTAATTGTTTTATATATTTTAATTGCTGCTACTACAATTGGCGCAGTGAGTGAAGATAAACTTTTAGAAGCAAAAGATTATGCTTTAGCTATTGCTGCGAAACCAGCATTGGGTCAAATAGGTTTTACTATAGTTGCAATAGCAGCTTTATTAGCCACATTTTCTGCTATAAATGCAACAATTTATGGAAATGGAAGATTGGGTTATATCTTAGCTATTGAAGGAGAATTACCAACTTTTTTTAATAAAGAAAGAGATGCTATTCCGTCTTTGAGTATTATTGTTACTGCTTTATTTAGTATTGTTTTAGCAAATAGTATAAACCTTTCACAAATTGCTATTATTGGGAGTGCAAGTTTTCTACTTATTTTTTTTATAGTGAACATTGCCGCTTTAAAATTGCATAAAGAGATAAAAGCTAATAAGTATCTTTCTCTAATCTCTTGTATCATAAGTTTTATTGCCCTTATAACTTTACTTATACATACATATATGCAAAATAGACAATCAATTATTATCTTTCTTGTATTTATTTTTATATCAATTTTATTTGAGGTATTGTATGGAAAATTTGTAAGAAAACAAATTTTTAATAGAAAATATAAATAGATTAGTTTTTTATTTTTTTTACTAGTTTGTAGTTTTTATAATAGTTTATCGTTTCCATTAAAAATAGAGCAATGAGTCCCATTATCCAGTATAAAAACCATTGCTTTATCATACCAATAAATCCATCTTCACTAAAGTAATCAATTATTTCAAAAAATAGGAAAAACAAAATTACAGATTTGAGTGAATTATTGTTTGCTGGTAAATACTCAATTATCTCATAATCTTTTAGTTTAATTTTAAAATATATAAGTGCAGTAATAATTGCAAATAAAGCTAAAATAGAAAGGTATTCATTTGTTATAATCTCAAGAGTTTCTTTTTGTCCGAAAATAAAAAGATAAGTTGAAATAATCACAATAAAAGTAACAAAAAATAATAATAAAGGGTTTTTCAATCTTTTTCCTTGTAATAAAGATAAATTTTATCGAAAAATTTATTTACTATTTATAATTTATTATATAATATGTATATGAAAATTATTTTAGGAAAATATTATGCAAATATTAAAATATGAAAAAGTTGATGCAAGTTTTAAGCCATGGAATGAAGAGTATTTTAATGTAGCTAATAGTTTAATAGAATTTATACAAAATGAAAGATTTAAAGTAATACATATAGGGTCAACTTCTGCTAAGGTTTCAGGGAAAGGTATTATAGATTTATCTTTATTATATGAGATGGATCAACTTAAAGAAGCAGTCAACTATGTTAAATCACTTGGTTTTCAGGATCAAACAGGGAAAAAACTTTTTCCAAGAGAAAGACCAAGAAAAGATGGAATGGTTATATTTAATGAAAAAAAATACAATATCCATATACATCTTATTTTAAATGGAAGTATTGAACATAGAAAACAAATAAAGTTTAGAGAGTTTATGCTTGAAAACCCTTGGGCTAGAAAAAAATATGAAGAATCAAAATTAGAAATTTTAGAAAAAGGTATTATAGAGCAGGAAGAATATGGGAAAGAAAAATCTGTTTTTGTAAAATCTGTGATAGAAGAACTTGAAAATATAGAATAAAATTATTAGTTACAAATAAAAATTTATAAGCTTTTTAACAAAAAATTGCTAAAACTTTATCCATGAAAGAGATAATATATTTAATACCAGGTCTAATGACCGATAAAAGATTGTGGAGTAGATTAATTCCACACTTAGAAGATGAATACGAATTAATACATTTCCAAATCCCTTTAAGTGAAGATTTTGATGAGATTATTGAAGACTTAGATAGAGAAATTGGAAATAAAAAAGTTAATATTTTGGGATTTTCTTTAGGTGGCTATATAGCTAGTTATTATACTTTGAAAAATCCAGAGAAAATTAAAAGGTTGTTTTTAGTCAGTTCAACACCTAGTTCAACTGAAGAAAAAGATATTGCTAGAAGAGAAAAAAAACTTCAAGAAGCAAGAGAAGATAATTTTACTCCATTAAATTTAGAAAAAGCAAAAGAATTATTAGAGATAAAAGATGATGAAGAGTTAATTCATATAGTATCTTCGATGTTTAATGACTTAGGAAATAAAGCTTTTGTTCCTCAACTTGCAACAACTTTAAAAAGAGAAGATTTATTTGATGATTTAGTTAAGTTAAATATTCCTATTGGTTTATACTACAGTACTGAAGATAGGCTTTTAAATCATACTTCTATTAATGAAATTTTGCAAAAAGAAAACAGATTAAAAGTGGTAGCAAGAGAGGGGACAAGTCATAATATACCTTTAGAGTTTTCAAAGGAATTGAGTCTTCATATTAAAAACTGGATGACTCATGAGTAATTTTTTTTTATAAAAATTCATTTACTATAGAAAATAATAATAGATGAAAAAAGAAAAAATATATTTACTTCCAGGTCTTATGAATAATAAACTATTATGGGAAAGAATAAATCCAATACTAGAAGATAAATATGAGTTAATATATTTGCCTATTCCTTTAACTAAAGATTTTGATGATGCAGTTAAATATTTAGATAATCTTATAAAAGATGAAAAAATAAATTTATTAGGGTTTTCATTGGGTGCATATCTCGCTTCATATTATACTATTAAAAGAAGTGAAAATATTAATAGAGTTTTTTTAGTTGCAGGAACACCTAGTTCTTTAAGTGAAATAGAAATAAAAAAAAGGGAAATATTTTTAAAACAGATGGATAATTTTGGTTCAATTAATTTATCAACTAAAAAAATAAAACTATTACTTGAGGATGAAAATCAAGAAGATAAATATTTAATTAAACTTATTAAAAATATGTTTGATAGTTTTTCTCTTGAAGAGTATAAACTTCAATTAAGTACAACTTTCCAAAGAAAAGATATATATGAAGAGTTATTATCAATAAATATTCCAATAAATTTTATTTATAGTAAAAAAGATAGGTTATTAAATCTTAAATCGATGGAAAAAATTGATAATAGATTTAAAAATGTAGTATTAAAACCTTTAGAAGGTAGTAGCCATATGATACCTTTAGAAAAGGCTGAGACTCTCTCAAAAGAGATAATCTGTTGGATGAATCGTAAAGCTTAGTTTCATATAGTGAAACAATAACTAATTAGTAGTTCTGATATATTCTTTATTAAAAGCTATTGATATAATATTTTTATAAATAATCAAGGAGTGAAAATGTCAAAAAGAATATTAATTATAGCTGGTGATTTTGTAGAAGATTATGAACTTATGGTTCCTTTTCAATGTTTAAAGATGTTAGGATATGAAGTAGATGTTGTTTGTCCTGATAAAAAAGCTGGAGAGCAAATTAAAACTGCGATTCATGATTTTGAAGGTGATCAAACATATACAGAGAAGCCAGGTCATAATTTTACTTTAAATGCTACATTTGATGAGATTGATGAAACAATTTATGCGGCACTTGTAGTTCCTGGTGGTAGAGCTCCTGAATATATAAGATTAAATCAAAGAGTTTTAGATATTGTAAAAGATTTCAATGACAAAAATAAGCCAATTGCTTCTATTTGTCATGGTATTCAGGTTTTAGTTGCAGCAGACATAGTTAAAGATAAAACTTGTTCTTGTTATCCTGCATGTGCTCCTGATGTAGATAAAAATGGTGGTACATGGGTTGATATTGGGTTTGAATCAGCATATGTTGATGGAAACTTAGTTACTGCAGCTGCTTGGCCAGCACATCCACAATGGCTTGCAAAATTTAATGAACTTTTATAAAACTTGTGCAAAACTAAATATTTAGTTTTGCATCAAGGATTTTTATGTCTCAACAATTGAAATCACTCTCAAAGGGTTTACAAGTTTACAAAGAGATTGTAAATTATGGTAAACCAATTTCTGCTACTTTATTATGTGACAGATTATCTATAAATAAAAGTACAATGTCAAGAATTCTTCAGACTTTAAAAGATGAAGGATATATCCTTTATTTGGATAATAGTAATGAAATATTTCCTAGAAGTTTAGAAAATATTGAATCAAAAAAAACTAGAATAGAATTACTTATTCAAAAAACAAAACCTTTATTGGAAGAGATACATAAAAAAACAAAAGAGTGCTCATATTTAGGAATAATTGATAACAATAAACTTTTATATCTAAATCAAATTGATTATTCAAATAGAAAAATTAAAACAAGAAATAGTATAGGTTTACAAGCTCCTTTACACACAAATGCTTTAGGAAAATCTATTTTAGCTTTTGGAAACTATAGTTTAGAAAATATAAAATTAGAACCCTATACTAGTAATACAATTACAGATATTAAATCTTTCAAAAAAACTTTAGATGAAGTTTTAATAAATGGATACTCTTTAGATAACAGTGAATATCAAGATAATATGCGTTGTGTTGGTGTACCAATTTTTAATCATGAAAATATCTTAGTAGGGGCTGTGGGGATATCAGGTACAAAAGATAGATTATCTTTTGAAAAATTAAATCAATTAGGTAAAGATATAATAGATATAGTAGATAGATACAATATCAAATGTTAAAAAATTAATCCTTTTTTTTATAATAAATATAAGTCTATTAAAATATAATAGAATAATAATAAAAAGGAGTATTTTATGAAAAAATATTTTTTAATTATTTTATTTCCTATGTTTTTGTTTTCTCAAACAATTTTAAGATTTTCTAGTGAAAATATGAATCTTGAACTTCAAAGAATTATTAGTGTTAATGATATAGTTTGGTCATTGGATTTTCTTTCAAATGAAGAGATTATATTTGCTATGAAAAATGGTAATATTGCAACTTATAATTTAAAAAGTAAAGTGACTAAATATATTAAAAATACTCCTTTTGTAGTAAATAGAGGACAAGGTGGTCTTCTTGATGTGGCAGTATCTCCTAACTTTAAAAATGACAGAACAATTTTTTTCACCTATGTAAAAGAGTATGGTACGCAGATTGTAACGGCACTAGCAAAGGCTAAATATAGATATAATGATTTATATGAATGGAAAGATATATTAGTAACAAAATCTAATTCAGGGACTTCAAGACATTTTGGAAGTAGAATAACTTTTGATGAAGAGGGACATATCTTTTTTAGTGTTGGAGAAAGAGGCGTTAGAGTAAATGCACAAGATCTGAATAATCATGCAGGAACAATTATAAGATTAAATATAGATGGTACTATCCCAAAAGATAATCCTTTTATAAATCAATATGAAAAATTACCTGAAATTTATTCTTATGGACATAGAAATCCACAAGGTTTATTTTATGATAAATATAGAAAAACTATTTTTAGTAGTGAGCATGGACCAAGAGGTGGAGATGAAATAAATGTTATATATAAAGGTCAAAATTATGGATGGCCTACTATCTCTTATGGAAAAGAGTATTGGAACCCCTTATCAGTAGGAGAGGGGACACATAAAGAGGGAATGATGCAACCAATAAAGTATTATGATCCATCAATAGCTCCTAGCTCTTTATTAGTTTACAATGGAAATAGATTTTCGGCATTTAAAGGAAATATTTTTATTGGTGCTTTAAAGTTAACACATTTAAATAGAATAGTTTTAGATAATAATTTTAGAGTAGTAAAAGAGGAAAGATTATTAAATGATTTAAATGAAAGAATAAGAGATGTAGTTGAATCTCCTGATGGACTAATATATATCTCCACAGATAGTGGAAATATATATAGAATAGTTCCTAATTAACCATTTTGAAGGTTTTTAGGAGTACATTTTTTAGTAATCATACAAGTAGGACAGAAGTCAGTAAGTCCTGCAACTAAAGGAATAATTCCTAAGTAGAACCAATATATTCCTGTATAAACCCCAATTGCAATTAACACAATCCCTAAAATAATTCTAAACTTTCTACAAAAGTTTCTAAACTTGTCAAATTTATTCATAATATAATTTGCCTTTATAATTTTTAGCCAATTATATATTAATAAAACTTATTATAGTTTTAAAAAATAAGTTAAGTAAAACTTATAATTCTATTTTGCATTGTTTATTTATATTAATCTCTTCCAAAGATATAGTAGATTGATATACTAAAACTTCAACACCTTTTGATAAAACTTCTTTAAAAGTTTGTGCATATTTTTTATCAATTTCACTTGCTAATCTAAAAGGTAAATCATCTGTTCTTTGAATTATATATAACATTACAGCTCTATGTCCTTGATTTACCATCTCACAAAGTTCATTTAGATGTTTTTCTCCTCTACTAGTAATAGCATCAGGAAATGCTAACATATCATCAATTTTTAACGTTACACTTTTAATTTCGACAAAACATTTTTTATCTTCATTTTCAAGGAGAATATCTATTCTACTGTTTTGGCCATATTTTTGTTCAGGTTTTAAAGAACTATATCCTTGTAACTCTTTTATTGTTCCATTTTCAATTGCTTCAATTCCTAATTTATTTGCAACACCTGTATTTGTACAAATGAGATTTTTACCCATTTTAGTTAACTCTAAAGTATATTTTAACTTTCTTTTTGGATTATCATGAAAAGTAACCCATACCTCACAGTCTGGCTCAATACAACTTGTCATTGCTCCACTGTTTGGTACATGGGCAGTTATCTCTTCACCACTTTCAAGAACTATATCTGCAAGAAATCTTTTATATCTTTTTATTAATTTTCCTTTGAATAATTTATCAAATTTCAAAATATCCCTTTTTAATTTTATTAATATTGATTATATTGGGATTTTATTTATATTACAATTGTTGGTAAAGCTTATTAGTTTACATAATCATGGAATAAAAATTGCATAGTAGTGCCTATTAAGGAGAGTTGTATGAAACCATTTGAACAGGAAAAACATCTACTGAACCATAAGGAGATAGATTGTTTGCATAAAGAGTTTTTAGATATTTATAACAGTGTAGATAAAACAGATACAAACAGTTATATACAAAAACTAATTTCGCTTTTAGAACATAGTAAAATCCATTTTAAAACTGAAGAAGACTTAATGGATAAATACAATTATCCAAGAAGTAAAGAACATAAAGATGAGCATAGAAAAGTTCTTGCAGAGATGGATTACTTTATTAAAAATGCAAATTCAATTTTTGGAAAAAAGATGTTAAAAGCATATTACACACAAAAGATTGGAGATTGGTTTGATTTACATCTTTTAAGTATGGATAGTGATCTAACAGCATATTTAAAAAAGGCAAATAAGTGGGCTTCTTAGAAGATAAAATCAAACAAGACTTAATGCAAAACTTCTATAGGAAATATTTATGATTACTCCAGCAATTGGAACTTCCCAATTATATAAACAATTGGAAGCTTTGTTGGAAGCTGATATCCCTTGTTTTATCCATGGAAGCCCAGGTATTGGTAAGTCTTATATTGTAAATGATATTGCAAAAAAAAATGATTTACAACTAATAGATGTAAGACTTTCACAACTTGATGCAGTTGATTTAAGGGGAATCCCTACTATTAGTAAGGAACAAACAAAATGGATGCCGCCAGTTTTTTTACCTAGTGATGATGACTCACAGGGGATTTTATTTTTAGATGAGTTAAATTCAGCTCCTTTATCAGTACAAGCAGCTATTTACCAACTTGTACTTGATAGAAAAATAGGGGAATATACACTTCCAAAAGGGTGGAGAATAATCTGTGCCGGTAATAAAATAGATGATAAGGGGATTGTTTTTAAACTACCTAGTCCACTTATAAATAGAATGGTTCATATTGTTCTTGAAGCAAAATATGATGATTTTAAGGTTTGGGCTATTAAAAATGAGATCCATCCTTTTGTTATTGGATTTTTAGGTTTTAGACCAGACTTATTAAGTTCGGAAGTTCCTTCTTCTACTGAAACAAATCCAGCTTTTTGTACCCCAAGAGCTTGGAATATGCTTTCAAATATAATTCAAAAAAATGAAGAGATAAATACACTTCATCCTATAATATATGGTACAGTAGGGTATGCCGCTGGAATTGAGTTTATCTCCTTTGTAAAAGTTTATAAGACTTTGCCAAATATTGATGCAATCCTTGAAGGAGAAAGTGAAGTTGTACCCAAAGAGCCAAGTGCTTTATATGCTTTATGTGCAGCTATTATAGAAAAATATAAACAAAGCAGCGAGCAGGCAGTAAATCTATTTGAGTATGTAAAACACTTACCAGTTGAATTTAATGTAATGCTTATAAAAGACCTTATTGTAAAAGATGAAGATATAGCTGAACTTGAAGCTTTTGATGCTTGGATGGAGGAGTATGGTGAGTACATCATATGATGAAGTTTTTCAAAAAATTAGAATTAATTTTTTGTTTAATCATCCTTTTCTTTCTGTATTAGCCCTATCAATACCTACTATATACAAAGAGAATAAAAACTCTGCTTTTCAAACAAATGGTAGTGAGATTTTTATTGATTTAAAAAAGCTTGAAAGATATTCAAGTGAAGAGATAACCTACCTTTATGCTCACACTTTATTGCATATAGTTTTAAAACATACCTATAGACAAAAAACTAGAGAACAAAAGCTTTGGAACCAAGCTTGTGATTTAGTTGTGAATCTTATCATGTCAAGCTTTTCAAATGTAGGAAATATGCCTGTGGATGAAGTATTAGATTTAGACTTAAAAGATAAGTGTGTGGAAGAGGTTTATGAGATCTTGTATAAAGAGAATAAAGAAGATGAAAATGAAGACTCAAGTAGCCAAGAGAAAAAAGAGCAGGAGATAAAAACAACTCCAAATGAAAAAGGGGATTTAAAAGCACATATCTATGATGAATTAAAGATGGATTTAGAAGAGGTAAATGATGATAAGACAAATGAGGGGGAAAGGGAAAAACTTGATGGTATTATAATTCAAGCTTTATCTATTGCTAAAAAGAGTTCAAAGGAGTATGTTGGGATGCAAATTGAAATAGATACTCTAATAAAACCTGAAATATCACTGCAAGATATGTTAAAAGAGTATCTAATCTCCTCTTTATTTGAAAAAACAACTACTTACGAAAGACCAAATAAAAGATTTATTCATACCGGACTTTATCTTCCTGGAAGTAAAAAAAGTGATGAACTAATAGAAGTTTATATAGCCCTTGATAGTAGTTCAAGTGTGACTTTGGATGAGTATAAAAAGTTTCTAGGTGTAGTAAAAGATGTGTGTGATGGTTTTTATGAATATAAAGTTACTGTACTTCCTTTTGATTTAAAGGTTAAAGAGGAACATATTATAAACTTTGATTCTTTTAATCCTTTGGTTGAAGATGATTTATTTATCCCTAAAAGTGATGGAGGAACAGATTTTGATGAAGTTCTTAGGTTTTTAAAAAAATCTAGTGATATAAAAAGTAATAATCTACTTATGGTTTTAAGTGATGGTGAGTTTGAAATAAGTCAATCTTTGGTTTGTACAACACTTTTTGTTATAAGTGAAAAGAAAAATATTACGAGGTTTGAAAGATTTGGAAGAGTTATTCAATTTGACCTATAAAGATGAGGTTGAAGAGTTAAAAGATAAAGAAGATTTTGAAACCTTAGGTGATGAAAAGTATTTAAACCATGAAGATATGGAAGCTAGACTCTATTGGGCATTTTGTAGACCAAATGGCTCAATAGAGGAACAAATAGCAGATAAAGAACCTCTTGTATCTATTATGGCTTTCAACCACTCAAAACTACCAGCCCTTAAAAGATTTCAACTATTACATAAAGATGTTATTGCAAAAGAAAACTTGCGAGTAAAAATCAGAAACAGAACAAGAATGCTTTTTAGAAGTTTAGTTGATGATGATTTCAAAGAATTAAATCAAGTATTAGATTTAGTAGCTGTATTTTTACCAGTAGCTGTAGACCAGCTAAAAAATGGAAGAAAGTGGAACGACATAAAAGCTTGTGAAATAGAAGCTACAAAATTTTTAAATCGTGCTTGTGAGTTTATAGATGAAGATTTAAAAACAGCATTGTATATAAAGTTAGCAGATTTTGAAGAGATGGATAATAGTGAATTAAAAGAGTATTTAGAAGAGATTATTGAAAAAAAAGAATCTATTCATAGGATTATTTTAGATTATTACAAAGAAAAAAGCATGGACTGGATAGAAAATAGTGATTTACATATTTTGCAGAAAAAAGGTTTACAGAAGTTGGCAAATAAGCTAGATTAGTCAATTTTAAAAAGTTTAGCTTAAGATGATATTCATAATGGTTGAGTTGAGAAATAATTTGTTATAAATTTTGCATTTCTGTATATTTTTGATTAGCTTTAAAAAAAAGTATATCTTCTTGATTTTTAGCTTTGGCTAATTCCTGTAGTTTGTTTTGTTGTTCAAAAAATTGTTGTGCTAAAAACTGTTGTTCTTCTAAACGTTTGAAATATGCCTCTTTATTGAGTTTTCTATCATCATTATTTTTATCATCTGTTTTCATAAAAAAACTATTTTTTGATCGTCCCCAAAATTCAGAATCATTGCTCGTTGGCCATGAATCTCCTCTGTATTGAGACAATGATTCCCCTACTGTTAAGAGTACCGAAGTATCTCTTGGTGCATATGATGAGCTCAAATCTCTCTGTAAAAGAGAAAGTATTTTTTCTTTATATTCTGGGTCTTTTTGCATTTTTTCAAATGCCTTATCTGAAATATTAATGGCAGCATTTTTTACACTACCATGACGTTGTATCTTTTCTAAATCCTGATAAAATTCTTTTTTAAATAGTATCATATTTTCTTCTGAAGTTAATTTTGTCGTTTGTGATACCTGCTCATTTTTAGACACATTAGTTGCGTTTACAGAGGTCGTATTTTCTTTTTTATTATTTGAATAAGTGTTTAGATTACTTACAGTAGCTTTTTCTTGAACGGATAGTGACATTGTTAATCCTTTTAATTAACAGAAGTATTTTTAATATATACTTTTTTTCTTTTAACAACTAAAATATTGATATATAATTAAAGAAATATTCTGTATTTCAAACTATTAATCATTCTTAACTTAAATTATATATGAAATAGTTTAGAAAGTCAAAAATTAACTTTCTAGAAGTTCATCTATGAATTTGAGATCTAGATTTAAACTTTTTTTCTATGGTTTTATTTTTTTATAAATGAAACGGAAAATGGCTGATGGTTTATCCTTGTACCAATGGAATCAAGTGCAGATTTAACTTTTGAAGTTTAATGTATAAAAAAATACTCAACTTGGTAAGTTTCTTACAAAATCTCTTCTTTCTCTCCTTTTAAAATCAGCATTAAGGTTACAGATACCATCCCTGTAATACTAAATATCAAAACGTTTTCTAGCCCAAAATGGTGCCAGATATAACCTATTACCAAAGCTCCAAGAGAGCTAAATAGTGCAACTCCCCCGTAAAAAATACCGAATACGAACCCTTTTGAGGTTGCATTTGCTGAGATATAACTCCTTAAGGCATTAAGGCTTAGAACAGTGAACAGCCCCAAAAAGCCAAATGATAGCCAAAGATTGAATTTAACGCTAAGGATAGATAATATCCCGAACACAAAAGCCAAAAGCATTATTTTATAGCTTCCGATTCTGTCGCTTAATAAGCCACCGTAATAGCTAGTAAGGGTCTGAACGAAGGTAAAAAGCATAATAAAAAGTGGGATAATGGACAAATCAAACCCTTCCTGTTTTGCATAAACTATAAAAAACTGCTCACTTACAATAAAAAATAGAAAAGAAAAATAGATAAAAAGAAAAGGGAAAAGCTTGTAGTCCTTTTTGTTTACTACACTGTCTCTCTTTTTGAGCTTGGGTGCATCGCTGACAAAAAATATCATGATAACAACAGCAAATAGTCCAGGAATTGCAGTAAATTGGAATATTGCCCGTATGGTACTCTCATCTTTTGTAAAATAGAAAAATATAAAGAATAGAATCACGGCACCGCAAAGTTCCCCTGATATATCCATCATCTTATGAAAACCAAAGGTTCTTCCATGCATCTTTTCTTTTGCAAAACTGCTTATAAGAGAATCTTTTGAGGCACTTCTTACAGCTTTTCCCATTCGCTCCACTCCCCTTAAAAAGGCGACGCTTACAAAACTTTCGCTAAAAGAAAAAAGTGGTTTAATAAGAGCGGAGATGAGATACCCACTTAGCACAAAAGGTTTGACTATTTCATATTTGTCGCTCAAATACCCAAAAACTATTCTGAATATATAAGACACAAAGGTGGCTATTGCAATAATAATCCCAAGCTTGTCAACCCCCTCGTTCAATATATACACCACAAATATAGGAAGTAGGACAGTGATCATTGAAGAGGCCATATCGGTAAAAAAACTTACCCATCCAAGTGCAAAAATGTTTTTATCTATATTTTTCATATCAACCTCTTTTATAAATAATATTAAATTTATTAGTTTCTTTCTTCTAGTGCAAGTTTAAAACCTAATCCGATTAAAATAATACCGCTAGTTCTATAGATATTTTTTAAAATAATAGGTCTCGTTTTTATCCAAAAAGATAATAATCCAGATATAAATCCTATTGGTGCTTTAATAAAAAAAGTTAGAATAGCAAATGTAAACCCTAATATAAAAAGTTGCATTGTTTCATTTCCATTATTTGGTATTACAAATTGGGGTAAATAGGAAAAATAAAATATAGCAATTTTTGGATTCATTATATTTGATAATACTCCTTGTATAAACATTTTTTTGTAAGATACCTTTGGTAAATCTTTTATATTCATAGTATGATCTTTACTTCTAAAAAGTTGATATCCAATATAAATTAAATATCCTGCACCAATTAGTTTTACAATATTAAATAAAAATTCTGATGCTAATAGTAAAGCACCTAAACCTAATGTAGCTAATAATGTATGTCCTAATAATTCAACACTTACTCCAAAGGCAGTCATTATTCCAGCTTTTTGTCCTTGAGCAATTGAACGAGACATAACTATAATCATATCTTGCCCTGGTGTTAAGATAATAACTGTTGATGTTAGTAGAAAAACTAATGTAACTGTTTCCATTTTAAAACTCCTTTTGTATAATGGTTGAGTTGAGAAATATTTGAACCGCAGGGTCAAATATTTCTTGTTAGGAGTTAGTTAAACTCATATGTTGTGTTATCTTCTTTAACGATGACTTTCATTCCATTATCTATTAACTTATTCATTAAATACATTCCCCCAGGAAGTTCAAAATCACTTTTAGCAAATACTGCATATACTTCAATTCTACCATAAAAACATAGCTTTAAAGTCAACAGTCCGTATTCATCTTCATCTAGAAACTGATAATAAAATACATCTTTATTTTCGCCAAATTTTTCTTTATCTTTAGATTCAAAATTAACCTTATCTCTTATAATATCTTTATAATTTTGGTGATTCTTCTTTGAATAATATATAAAATCCATAAATATTTTAACTATCCCATCAAATCGCTTATTAAAATGGTAATAATAAATTCCATAAGCAATATGTTCAAATGATTTTTTTAATCTTAATACATCAGGTGTACCTATAATAATATCTACAAATTTATTATCTTTAATTTCTAATTTTACATTTTTACTATTTAAAAATACTTTTTTAAGAAGTTTATATGAGCTTCTACGAATTGCTCTCAGTACTTTTCCTTGAGAGTGTATATAGCCTATTGAATTGTTACCTAAAATTCCAGCTAAACTAACCATCAAAAACTCGTCATCATCTGACTTTGTATTATTATGTTCTTCACATGAAGGTACAGTCATTAGATGTAATCTATATTTGTCATTTCCTATATCTTTTTTTTCAGGGAAAAGGCATTTTGGTGGTACATGTTCTTTTGTTGTTGCAATACTATCACACATATAGCAAGTTAATACTTCTTTCATTTACAAAACCTTTGAATAAGAAGAAAAAAACATTTGTACTCCTAACAGTTGAGGAGAGCAATATTTGACGCAGCCTTAGGGCAAATATTGGTTCTTGCATTTTGTTATGAGTTTTTTAAGTAATTTAGTTCATCTTTATACGATATTATTGGTTCATATAATTGATGATATCCTCTACCAACAGCCCCTCTAAACTGCGTTAAGATTGGTTTATTATTTCCAATTGTTAAAATGTGGTCTATTGCTATACCTGGATATGGATCAATAAAAACAATTTGTTTAATACCAAGTTGATATGCTTTTTTTGCACACAATTCACATGGGCTTGCTGTAGTAAATAATTTTCCACCTTCAATTCCTGAACTACCGTATTTTGCTAATTGTAAGAAAGCATTTTCTTCGGCATGTAAAGACCTTGTGTGAACTTGATTACCTTTGTCATCTAGTTTATTTTTAATATCTTTAAAACAATAGGCTAAGTTTTTACCTTTGGTACCTTCTTGATTATTTATTTTAGAAAATTCAAGTTTAGCTTGCGTCCTAAAAGCTTTATTATTTTGTTCATATAAGCTATATGATACAGCATCAAAGCTATGTTCTAAACCATTTAATGATCTTAAATTACAAGGTATTTGACCTCTTGCTACATCATTCCATCCCACTGATTTTATAGAAAAATTTACATCAGTAACTACAGCGCCAACTTGCCGAGAAATACAACCTGAATTACTTTTTGCTGTATAAGCTATTTGCATAACTCGTTCTAATTTAGTTGGGGTAATTAACCCTGGATGTAAAATTAATGCAAAATACCAAGCTAATTGAGCTTTTAATACATTATTGTTATCTAATTCATTTCTAGGGTTAAAAATGTGAATATCTGACATTTCTATACATCTTTGAACATTTTGACTAATAAAGTCTGAATCATTAATATCTGATTTACCAGATTCCTTTTGTTCTAATTCATCAAACTTATCTACGGTAAACTTATGTATATTTTGTAAATAATTTTTTCTATCTTCATTTGGGGCATTAATGGACATTAAATAGAAAGCAGCATATCTTTCTTTAAAAAACATGGCCTCGTAAGGGTTTCTAATAGCATCAATTACAATTAATGCATTATGTCTTTTAACTTGTCTTATTATTTTAATTGAACGATTAATAGTTTCTGGTAAATGAAATACAGATTTAGGTATAAACTCTTCTATCTCATAATTAGTTTGAATTTTACCAGTACGTCTTATAGAATTACCTGCTGCTTGATACACATTAATATATAATTCATTTTCAAGTTCTTGTAATTCACGTTTAAACTCTTTAGTGAATTTTCTTATTAATTTCATGAAAGTAAAAAACTTGTCACGTTCTGTAGGAGTTAGTTCAAAAGGAGTATCATGATCAAGTATTTTTTTAGAAATATTTTTTAATTTTTCTGTTTTTAAAAATCTATTTGAAAATGAGCCTGTTTTAATAAGTGTTTCAATTTTTGATTTGCTAATAGATTCTGTTTGTGCACAAATAAAATCTATCATATTAGGTGCTTTAATTGATAAAATATAGGCAGAAATCAAATCGCTAACTTTTATTGAGACAAACTGAGAATAATTTTCCTTTGTATAGTCTGAAACTATATTGTAACGTTTAGCATCAAGTTTATTAAAAAATGGTTTTGATTGATAATTTACATCCTTGATATTAGGAAAATTTGGATTTTCTTGCTCAAGAATTGTTGCTGCTGTTGTACATCCAGAACCAGTTCGTCCAGTAAGTCCAACTATTACAAACTTGCTTCTTTCTTCAAAAAGACTTGATATCATTTGACTATTTTTTGTATTCAATTAAATCTCCATTCATTTTATCTCATAACTATTTATTGAATATAAATTATATAAATAAAGTACTTAAATCTACTTATTTATTATATATTCTAAAAGAAGCTTATTTAAGGCATTTTTATTAAAAAAGATTATAAAATAAAATATTTTTAAATAGAAAAAGTTATTTTCATGTATCTTTTATATCGATATTTAGAACTTTAATATACATAATGTATATAAAAAGTCAGAATCTAACTTTAAAGTACATTTTTTATAATTTAGAAGGAAGTACATATAAAAGCTAACAAGCAAGTTTAAAACCTACTTGTTTTTCAGCTCTACACCATTGTAGCCCAATACTTTTTGCACATATCTTTTATCTCTCATCCCAACTAGGATTCTAGTTACAAACTCTTGCTCTTCTAAAAATTTAAGTGCAGCAAAATCTATTGGTTCTTTTATCCCTAAATCCTCGCTAACTTTTTTTGAGATTTTAGATTTTACATTGTTTTTATAGGCATCTAAAAAGTTATCAACTAGTTTGAAATATATTGGATCCAATTGGATTGTATTTACTATATAAGGGATAACTTGATACTCAATTATATCATCTACATCTCCAGCCCATCTATATTCATTTTCTATACCTAAAAGTTGTTCTAAAGCTTCTTGGAAAGCATCATTTGGTATCTCTCTTACTTGACTTAAAAGGGTGTCATAATTGATACACTCATTATAACTTGCAAGTCTTAGCATATTGTCTTTGTAAATTGCGTTTAATGGTCTATTTACATGAACTTCTAAACCATTTTCATGTGCCCATTTAGCTGCATTGATTCCATCATGTTCAAACATATTCATAGGTAGCTGTATCACTTTAAAGTTGTGATTTTCTCCCGCTAGTTCTTTTGCATAAGCAACTAAATGTTTATATTCTAAAAAGTGTATATCACTTCTTTTTTTAGAAAAAGAGTTTGAGCTGATACCATAAGCTTTTATTTTCCCATCTTTTACCTTTTGTTCAAGTAGGGCAAAGGCTTTTTTGATTCTTACTTGCATTATCTCGTGATGATGTAAGATTTGTTCTTCTGACATACCAGCTTTAATCTCTTTCATTAAGTAGTATTCTGGGTTATGGAGTAAATAAACATCTATGTAGTCTGTATTTAACCTTTTTAAGCTATTATGAATCTCTTGGTCTATAAAAGACTGTGAGATTGAGTGATAACAATCTTGGTCATATTTAACCAGTTCATCAATCTCATATCCATTTTGAGCTTGTTTTAAAAGCTCACCTTGTATATAACCACCTTTAGTTACAATTGTAAAATCTTCTCTTTTTCTATTTTCTAAAACCTGAGCTATTAAAATCTCTGCTTCACCATGCATATAGTTTGATGATGTATCTATATGTGTGATACCATTATCTAGTGCAAAAGCAAGAGCTTCTTTATGTAGGGGATTTTGATATGTTGTTCTGTAAGTTCCAAATGAATATTTTGATAGCATTATTAACCTTTTTATAATTCGAAACGATATTATATACAATTTCCATACCACTATCAATAAGAGGTATGATTATTGCATATACAATTTCATGGAAGAAAATTATGATTTAAAGGTTTATGATAGGTTTCTTGGTGATTTTAAAGAGGATGGAAACCATTGGGATAAAATAGAGAAAAGAACTGCTACACTATTTCAAGTATTGATTGATGGAGATTTAAAGGAGTTGATTTTTGTTTTAAAACATTACCCTAAATATATAAATTTAGTTTGTGACCACTTTAGGTATCTATATAATTACTCTGCCCAAGATGCAGATTTGTATGCAGCCTCTAAATTATTGCAGATGAGTGAAGGTTACCAGCCAAAACAATTTGTTAGAAACTTAGTGAGAAAACTAAAAAAAATTGATGAATATGATATATCTAAATTAAAACTATTTTTAGATGAATTAGTATCTAATCAAGAAAAAATACACCCAATAATTTTAGGGTATTATAAAATAGAAATACAGAATAATATCTCAAATAACAATTATCATAAGTTACAAATAAAAGTAATAGAAAAATCTCTAGCAAAAATTATAGTTGAAACAAGTTTTGATTTCACAGCAAGGGATAGAGATGCAAATTTAGATATTCCCTATATGGATTAAGGAGTGAAAGTGTTTTATGTAAAAAAGAGTGTAATATTTTATGAGAAACCTGGATGTGCAGGGAATAAAAAACAAAAAGAACTTTTAATAGCAAATGGTGTTGAATTTGAAGTAAAATCGATGCTATCAACAAAATGGGATAGGGCTACTTTAAATAGTTTTTTTGATGGTTTAGAAAAAAATCAAATAGTAAATCAATTTGCACCACAAGTTAAAAGTGGTGAGATAGATATTGATAAGTATTCAAAAGATGAGTTGGTTGAACTTATGATAAAAGAACCAATTTTAATAAAAAGACCTCTTATCCAAGTTGATGATATAAAAATATGTGGTTTTGATATTCCTAAATTAAACAGTGCTTTAAATCTTCACTTAGATGCAAAAAAAGAGGTAGGCACTTGTCAAAGTAGCGATTCATGCACAAGTGTTGAGTGACTTTTACAATTTTGTTAGATTAATACACAAATACAAAAGGATTTAACTTCCAAAAAAGGTATAAATTATATAATAAAATAAAAAAGTGAGATGATTTATGCCTAAATTCTTTAAAGACTTTATAATCATAGGAGCAATTATTGTTTCTGTTTTATCAATACTAAATTCATATTTTTTATGGTTAGCTTTAATCTTTTTATTCTTAGTTTTATTAGGATTTTACGATTTAAAACAAACTAAACACTCTTTATGGAGAAACTTCCTAGTCCTTGGTCGTATGCGTTGGATTTTAGAGGAGTTAAGACCTCCTATAAGACAATATTTTATTGAATCAGACATTGACGGGGTTCCTATAAATAGACAACAAAGAGGTGTAGTTTATAGAAGGTCAAAGCGTGTACAAAGTACTATTCCTTTTGGTACAAAACTTGATGTATATGAACCAGGATATGAATGGATTGGGCACTCTTTAAAAGCAATAAAAGGTTCATCTTTAGAACAAAATCCAAGGGTAATAATAGGTTCACAAGATTGTAAAAAACCTTACGCTTCTTCAATCTTAAATATCTCTGCAATGAGTTTTGGTGCTTTAAGTGCCAATGCAATATTAGCTTTAGGACATGGGGCTAGAATTGGAAATTTTGCATTAAATACAGGTGAAGGTGGATTAAGTAGATACCATCTTGCAACAAATTGTGATTTAATATGGCAAATAGGAACTGGTTATTTCGGGTGTAGAGATGAAAATGGAAATTTCCATGAAGAGAAATTTAGTGAAAAAGCAAAAAATGAAAATGTAAAAATGATTGAATTAAAACTTTCACAAGGAGCTAAACCTGGCCATGGAGGAATACTTCCTGCCAATAAAAACACTCCTGAAATAGCAGAAGACAGAGATGTGAAACCTCATACTAGAGTTGATTCTCCTCCTACACATACAAGTTTTTCTACACCAGAGGGCTTAATTAAATTTATCAAAAAATTAAGGGACTTAAGTGAAGGAAAACCTGTTGGTTTCAAACTAAGTGTAGGAAGAAAAGAGGAGTTTATTGATATTTGTAAGGCAATGGTAAAATTAGAAATAAAACCAGATTTTATCACTGTAGATGGGGGAGAAGGTGGTACAGGAGCAGCTCCTTTAGAATATACAAATTCTGTTGGTATGCCTTTAAGAGAAGCTTTAGTTTTTGTAATTGATTGTTTAGTTGGATTTGGTTTAAAAGATGATATTAAAGTTGTTGCTTCTGGAAAAGTATTAAATGGTATGGATATAACAAAAGCTTTAGCTATTGGAGCAGATCTATGTGCAAGTGCTAGGGGAATGATGTTATCTTTAGGTTGTATACAAGCTTTACAATGCAACAAAAATACTTGTCCAACAGGTGTTGCTACTCAGGACAAAAGATTAACTAGAGGACTTGTTGTAGAAGATAAAAAACAAAGGGTTGCAAACTTCCATGAATTAACAGTAGAGAGTTTTATTGAGATATTAGCATCTGCTGGTTTAGATAAACCATCTAAACTAAATAGAACACATATATTTAGAAGATTAGATGAAACAAAATATAAAAGATATGATGAAATTTTTGCACCTATGAAAAATGGAGATTTACTAACAGAGCCATATCCTAAAGAGTATGAAAGGTTTATGAATTAAGGAACAGTTCTTGCATTCTCAAAAGTAATATTATTTACAAGGAAATAAAATGGCAACTCCTATTGAGTTTATTAAAGAGAATGAATTAGCATGGCAACCATCTTTTCAAGGTGATTTAAGTGATGGCACTTATGGATATAGAGGGGCTTTAATTATTGAAGCGGGTAAACAAATCTCACCAGATAGAAAATTACCTCCAAAAATTCAAGCTAAGCAAGTTATTATGATTAGTGAAGGTGAAACAATCAAATTCTTTGCTGCTGAATTAGAAAGTTTTCATGACTTAGCACCAATGATGGAAAAATATAAAGGTTTCTTTGTATCTGGAGGATTATATTTATTATATGTTACTGATTTAGAAAAAGCAGGTACTTTTGAATATGAAGGTGTTAAATTTACTGCGATTCCACTTGATGAGAGTTCAGTATGGAATGAACTTTTAGAGTTAGCTGATTTAGAAAAAAGTGATATGAAAGCACTTAAAAAACAAGAAGAGAAAATAGAAACATTATTTGATGAATTATCAGATAGTGATGTAGAAGAAGAGTCAAAAACATATGAAGAGATGTTAACTTTTGTAGGAGAAAGTTCAAAACAACTTATGGGAGCAGTTTAATAACTGCTTTCACTACATATTCAAACTTTTTAAACTATAATAGTTTATGCAAAAAGAGTTAATTACAGAGTTTGGATATAAAAATATAGTAAAAGAGTTTAAAAACCTTCTTGAAGTTGAAAAGCCACATTGGGTAAAAGAGAAAGAGGTAGCTGCTCAGCATGGTGATAGAAGTGAAAATGCTGAATATATTTCTGCAAAAGAGATGATACGAAATATCGATAAAAGACTTCGTTTTTTAGAAAAAATAGTAAATAATTCAACGGTAATTGATACTACAAAAATCCCTCACATAAAAGTAAATTTTGGTTCACAAGTTACATTATTAGATTTAAATACAGATGAAAAAAAAGTTTATATTATTGTAGGAACCTTTGAAACCAACCCAAATGAGAATAAAATATCAAATAAATCTCCTTTAGGAATTGCACTTTTAGGGAAAGAATTAAATGAGGAGTTTGAATTTTCTATAAATAACCAATCTTTTGAATATGAAGTTATTGATGTACAAATGTATAGGTTTTACTAATTGTTAATAATTTTAAATATAAAATAGATGTTTTATAAAAAGATCTCTTTTTGATTATTTTTAAGGAAATATAGATATGCATAATAAAATATTAAATCAAATAAAAGTTTTATTTGTTGAAGATGAAGAGTTAATTAGGAAAAAAACAGTCTCTTCTTTAGAGTATATTGTAGCTGAAGTTGAAGAAGCCGGAAATGGTGTAGAAGCATTAGAAAAATTAAAAAATTTCACTCCAGATTTAATTATTACTGATTTGGAAATGCCAGATATGGATGGTATAGAGTTTATAAAAGAACTTAGACAAAAAAATAATGATATATGTATTATTGTTGTAACTGCACATACTAGTGAAAAATATTTGTTAGAACTAATTGATATGCATATAGAAAAATATATTGTTAAACCAATAAATTTAGAAAAACTTATTAATGCCTTAGAGGGATGCCAAAAATTATTTTCTGAATCAAAATTTTATTTAAAAGAGCTTCCGTATGGTTATAAATATGACTGGAATCAAAAAATATTGTTACATAATGAAGAGTTAATCTCCTTAACAAAAAAGGAAATACTTTTTTTAGAGTTATTATTTAAAAATACAAACAATATAGTTTATTACGAACAATTACAAGATGAAGTATGGCAAAATAGTGTAATGACTGATAATGCCTTAAGATCATTAGTGAAAAATTTGAGAAAAAAATTGCCAAAGGATTTTATTTCAAATCTTTCAGGAGTAGGGTACAAATTTGTTTAGAATCTTTATTTTATTCTATTTAACAAGTAATTTTTTATTTGCCCTTGAACCAATAAGTTATAAACATGATGATTCAAAAAGTATTGCTATAAACCATAGAGTTAAAAATTCCCATCTAAAAGTATATATGCCAACACTTCCTTATTTTAATATACTAAGTTTGATAAATGGAACTTTAGTACGCTTGAGTGATTCTAATAAAGGATGGGAATATTATTTAGCTTATAAACACAAAAAAATTGATGATTTGACATATGATTTTTGGTTGAGAAATAATGTAAAATATCAAGATGGTTCAAAATTTGATGCAGATTCTGTAGTTGAGAATTTTAAACACTTTATAGAAGGGCCTTTTTTATACAGTAATATACACAATGCTTTAAATTATGTTGAGAAAATAGATGATTATAAAATAAGAATCCATCTAAATGAACCTTATGGTATGTTATTAAATGACTTGTGTGTAATAAATTTTTATACAAAAGCCTATTATAAAAAATATAATTGGAGACCAAGTTATACTGCACAAAATACTAAAGGGGCAGGTTTGTATGGGGCAGGACCTTATATCTTAGAAGAAGGATACGCAACAGGATTAGAACAAAGTGAAAAAATAGTTCTAAGAGCAAACCCTTACTATTTTGAAAAAGATAAACCCTATATAGAAAAAATAACAATATATACTCAATTAACTAATGAAGAGGTTATTAATAAAATATCAAAAAAAGAGGGTGAGTTAGATATCGCTTATATCCCTTTTAATAAAAAAACAGAAATAGTTAACTCAAAATATGCAAAACTATTAATCTTGCCATCAAATGGAAATCTTTTAGTACATTTTAATTTATTAAAAAAAGACTCAAAGCTAAAGGATGTAAAAGTTAGAAGGGCATTAAATGATGCAATTGATCAAGAGCGATTAATAAAATTCATTTTTAAAAATGAGGCAAAAAAAGCTGCTTTTTTATTATCTAGTAATGCTTATTATTCGAAAGAAATATCCAAAAAGTATATAAATAGAAAGTCAAGATTTTCCCAAAAAGAGTTAAAAACTATATTAAATGGTTTAGTTTTAAATGTTGTTACACAAGATAGGTTTATGTTTATGTGGAAAGGGATTGAGTATCAATTATCAAAATATGGTGTTAGATTAAAATATTATGTCACAAATGATGAAAAAGTAGTACTAAATAGGCTCTTTGAAAATAAACATAAAAAATATGATTGGGATCTGCTTATTTGGGGAGATGAGGATTGGAATGGACATCCTTGGACGGGATTTTTTACCTTGTACCCTGATTCAGGTTGGAGCTCTATTTTAAAAGACAAATATTTAGACAAGGAGTTTCATAAACTTTTTAAGTTAGATGTTTCATCTAAAGCATTTCAAAAAGAGGTTGATAAACTTTTATTATACTCTTACGATAAGGCATATACTTTAGTTCTTCCTTCTGTAAATACAGTAATTGCACTAAATAAAGAGGTGATTTACAAACCATCTAAAATGGCACTTTTCCCCTTGTGGAATGCAAAAATTACACCTTATCATTGGTCAATTAGAAAAGAAAAACTTCCAAAAGAAAGATTAAAATATCTATATCCTATAAGGTTAAAAAATGATTAACTTGAAAATTAGACAAAAGTTTTTAATATTGGGTTTTATAGCACTAGTATCTTTACTTTTTATAGGATGGTTGTCTTTAAAAATAAATAATGAAAGTTTTAAAAACTCTAATAGTGTAGTTGTAAATTTTCAAGATACACAGAAAATTCAAACTTTATATATAGAAGATTTATATATGTTACGTGAAATAATTTTATCTTTAGTTATTTCACCTAATGATGGTTTCAAAAAAGAAATAGATAAAAAGATTTCACCTATAATAAAAAAATTAGATGAAAATTTTGATAAAAATCTTAAAATGGATAAAACTTATTGGAACGAATATAAGAAAATAGCCCTTACTACAAGAGAATATTCTTTAAATGGTTTTGATGAAGGTGCTTTTATGAATACTTCTACTGTAGAAAGAGATAGTTTTTATAGATTAATCAATCAATTAAAGCTTTTACAAAAACAGAAACTAAAAAGTTCTGAATCAAAATTGATTCAATTAAAAAATAATGTTGATAAGAATAACCTTTTTATAATTATTGGAATATTATTTATAGGAGCAATAGGATTAGTTCTTGATATGACAGTAATTCTTAAAATTATAAAAGGTATTGAAGCAATACAAGGAGGATTAAGAAAATTTTTTAATTATTTAAATAATCCTATGGCTTACAATAATGAGTTACATATTGATATAGATAGTAAAGATGAATTAGGATTAATGTCAGAGGCAATAAATAGAAGAGTAAAACTAATAAAAGAGAATCTAAATGATGATTATAAATTAATTCAAGAAGCAACATTAACCTTAGATAATTTAAAAGAGGGTGTATTTGGTAAAAGACTTAAAGAGGAAGGAAAATCAAAAGAATTAAATGTATTAAAAAATGTAATGAACCAAATGATTGATAGTTTGGAAAATAAAATACAAGAAGAGATAAACCAAAGAACAAATCAAGAAAAACTTATGATGCAACAATCAAAACTAGCTGCAATGGGAGAGATGATTGGTAATATTGCTCACCAATGGAGACAACCTATAAGTGAAATCAATGCTGTTTTAATGGAGTTAGAGACAATCACAAGATATGATAAGTTAGAAAAAGAACACCTTTTAGAAAACATTAGAATCTGTAACGAAATAACAGAACATATGTCAACAACAATTAGTGATTTTCAAAACTTTTTTAAACCAACAAAGAAAAAAGAGGATTTTTCTGTATTAACAGCTTGTAAAAAAGCTTTAGCAATTATAAATGCTTCATTAACAAATAATAAAATCAATTTGACATTTGATATTCAAGAAGACAATATAATAAATGGGTATTCAAGTGAATTTTCACATGCTGTATTAAATATAATCTCAAATGCAAAAGATGCCCTTGTATTAAGAAAAATCAAAAACCCTGAAATAAAAATCAGTATAAAAATTGGTAAAATTTACACGGTAATTAAAATATTGGATAATGCAGGAGGAATTAAACTCGAAGATATTGATACAATATTTGAACCTTACTTCACAACAAAGTATGCAAAACAAGGTACAGGAATTGGTTTGTATATGACTAAAATGATTATTGAAAATAATATGGAAGGCTTTGTTTATGCTAAAAATGTCAAAAATGGAGCTTTATTTACAATAAAAGTAAAATAAATACAAAATTACATTTTTTTCCCACTTTTTTACAATTATTTAAACTCATATTTCCTTTATACTATAAATATAGAAAAACTAAAGGAGCAATATGAAAACGAGTTTAATTCTTGGAATGACTTTATTGACAGTTTCATTATATGCAAGTGAAACAATGTACAGTAGCAGTGTAAAAAACCTATATGAAGCTTCAGATAGCAATGCTGTTAAAGGTAGACTTTTACCCACATCAGAAGTTAAAGTGGTAGAAAAAAATTCAGATAAATCTAAAATAGAAATTGAAGGGTTTATGAAAGCTGGAGTATCTAATGCCATTTACTTTACAAAGGGGAAAAGAATTTTAGTTGCTGGACTTAGTAAAAAAGGAAAGTTTGATATAAAAAAACTTTCATCAAGTAAAGATGAAAATGGTGTAGAGTGGGATAAAGTAGTTTTAACTGCATATACAAAAAATGAAAATCTAACTAAAGATTTAAAACCCCTATATGATAAAGCAGAAGATTTATTTAAAAATAACTGTTCTATCTGTCATCCTATTCATCCTGTAAGTGAGTTTACAGCTAACCAATGGCCAAGTATGTTTAAAGCGATGGTGAATAGAACTGCTATTCCAAAAAAAGAAAGATATTTAGTAACACAATATTTGCAAAAACATGCAAAAGATATGAAAGGTGAATAATATGAAAAATATTGATCAAAAAAGAAGAGGGTTTTTAAAAGTTGCTGCATTATTTAGTACGGTTCCATTTATTGATGCAATTACAAAAAGAGGTGAATTACTTGCAGGTACAATTGCAAAATTTTCTTCAAAACTAGTTGTAAATGGTGAAGTATTAACAGCCGCTCACTGGGGTATGTTAAAGTTAACTATAAAAAATGGGAAAGTGGTAAAATCTGAACCTTATCAAAAAACTTCAGATATTAAAAATTCATTACAATATTATACTCAAGATTTAGTATATGCAGATGATAGAATAAAATATCCAATGGTAAGAAAATCTTATTTAGAAAATCCAGATAGTCCTAAACCTGAATTAAGAGGTAATGATGAATGGGTTAGAGTTCCATATGAAAAAGCAATAAAATTAATAGCAAAAGAGCTTAAAAAAACAAGAAAAGAGAAAGGTGCCCAGGGGGTTTTTGCCGGAAGTTATGGTTGGAAAAGTAGTGGTAGTATCCACAACTGTAGAGTTTTATTACATAGATTTATGACTGCAACAGGTGGATTTACTGGTACTGTTGGTGATTATTCAACTGGTGCATCGCAAGTAATTATGCCACATGTATTGGGTACACTTGAAGTGTATGAACAACAAACTTCATGGCCTGTGGTATTAGAAAGTTCAAAAGTTATAGTAATTTGGGGTGCAAATCCACTTGCAACTTTAAAAATTGCATGGACTTCAACTGATGAAAATGGATTTAAATATTTTGAAGAGTTAAAAAAATCTGGTAAAAAAATCATTTGTATTGATCCATATAAAACAGAAACTTGTGAATACCTAGATGCACAATGGGTTGCACCAAATCCAAATACAGACGTTGCAATGATGATGGGTATGGTACATACACTATTAGAAGCAAAAAAATATGATGCAGACTTTTTAGCTGATTATACTGAAGGTTTTGATAAATTCAAAGAGTATTTATACGGAAAAGAAGATGGTATTGTAAAAAGTGCTAAATGGGCATCTAAAATTTGTGGAGTTGATGAAAAAACTATTAATTCATTGGCTAATCTATTCTATGATAATAGAACTATGTTTATGTCTGGATGGGGAATGCAAAGAGCTCATCATGGGGAACAACCTCACTGGATGTTAGTAACTCTTGCTTCTGTTATTGGACAAATCGGACTTCCTGGTGGTGGATTTGGATTATCTTACCATTATTCAAATGGTGGAGTTCCTACTGCAAAAAGTGCAATTATTGGTGGTATCACAGCAAACGTAACTCCTACAAAAGATGAAGGTGGTGCAGCATGGCTAAGAAATGCAGCTAAATACTCTTTTCCTGTTGCAAGAATTGCTGATGCACTTTTAAATCCAGGGAAAACAATTGATTTTAATGGTAAAAAAGTTACTTATCCAGAGATTGATTTTATCTATTGGGTAGGTGGAAATCCATTAGTTCATCATCAAGATACAAATACCTTATTAAAAGCTTGGAGAGTACCAAGAACTGTTGTTGTTAATGAAGCATTCTGGACACCAACTGCAAGAATGGCAGATATTGTAATGCCAACAACTACTTCATATGAAAGAAATGATATTACTGCAACAGGTGATTACTCAAACTTAAATATTGTTCCTATGAAACAAGCAGTTAAGAAACAATTTGAATCAAGAGATGATTATCAAATCTTTAGTGACTTATCAAAAGAGTTTGGTGTATTTGAAAAATATACTCAAAATAAAACTGAAATGCAATGGATAGAAGAGTTTTATACAAAAGCTTATAATCAAGCACAAAAAATGAAATTACCAATGCCAACATTTAGAGAGTTTTGGAGTAAAAATCAACCAATAACTTTTGATGTTCCATATGAAAATACACAATTTGTAAGATATGCTGACTTTAGAGAAGATCCAATTTTAAATCCACTTGGAACACCATCTGGAAGAATAGAGATCTATTCTAAAACAATAGAAAAAATGAATTATGAACATTGTAAAGCACACCCAACTTGGTTAGAACCAGCTGAATGGGTAGGTATGGAAGAAAAACCTGCAGAGTTTGCATTAATCTCTCCACACCCTAGTCATAGACTGCACTCTCAGCTTAATAATACAAGTTTAAGAGAAAAATATGCAGTTGCAGACAGAGAGCCAATTTGGATTAATACTCAAGATGCAAAAGCAAAAGGTATCAAATCTGGTGATGTGGTAAGAGTATTTAATGATAGAGGTGAAATCTTAACAGGTGCAGTTGTAACTGATGGATTAAAACCTGGAATTGTAAGAGTTCAAGAGGGTGCTTGGTATGATCCTTTAGAAAAAGGTAAAATTGGAACACTTTGTAAAAATGGTTCTGCAAACCTTTTAACTAAAGATATTCCAACATCGGAACTTGCTATGGGAAATAGTTCTAATACAGCTTTAGTAAATATTGAAAAATATACAAAAAAAGCCCCTGCCTTAACCATCTTTAAACAACCAAGTTAAAAAAAGAAAGGAGATTTTATCTCCTTTCCTTCCTTAAAGCTTAGGTTACTTTTGATAAAATCTGAAAAAACCTAAGGAAGTTAAAAATTGCTAGAAACTCTTGAGTCTTGTATAAACAAAAATATTGAAACAAAAACAGATGAGTTTAAAAGACTTTTTCATGGTAGAGGTGATTTCTATAAAGATTTAAACTTTTTGACGGTTGATTCTATAAATAACATTTTTTTTGCTTCTTTTTATAAAGAAAATAAAGATGAAAATCAAATAATCGAGTTATTAAAAAATATAGCCATATTAAATGGTTACTCTACTTTTATTGTTCAAAGAAGATATGATAAAAACTGTTTTTTTAAAGTTGTTTTTGGAGAAGTGAAAGAGAAAAAATTTCTTGTTGAAAACTCACTAAAGTATTTAATAAATTTCAAAAATCAAAATATTGGTATTTTCCCCGATATGAAAATAGGTAGAGAATATATAAAAGATATTTCAAAAAATAAAAATGTATTAAATCTTTTTTCTTATACTTGTGCATTTTCTGTATGTGCAGTTACAGGTGGTGCTAAGCAAGTAGTTAATGTTGATATGTCAAAAGGTGCTTTATCAATTGGAAGAGAAAATCATCATATCAATAGTTTAGATACAAAAAAGGTTAAATTTTTACCTTTAAATATTTTAAAATCATGGAGCAGGATAAAAAAGTTTGCACCTTATGATGTGATAGTTATTGACCCACCATCTTTTCAAAAGGGAAGCTTTGCAGCAACTAAAGATTATGAGAAGATAATTAGAAGATTATATGAATTAGCAAGTGATGATTGTATTGTATTGTCTTGTTTAAATGCACCAGAATTAAATTGTGATTTTATAAAAGATCTATTTATAAAAAATGCACCAGAATTTAAATATATAAAAAGACTTGATAATTTAGATACTTTTTTAAGCAGTGATGAAAATAAGAGTTTAAAAAATATGATATTTAAAAGAGAGATTAATGGTTGATCCAAAAATTTGTCCCTTTTGTAAAAAAGAGAATGGTTGTGAAGCTGATATCCCAAATAACGATTGTTGGTGTAATCATATTAAAGTGCCGCTTGAATTAAGAGAATTGATACCTCATAAACTTAAGATGAAGGCATGTATTTGTAGAAATTGTGTAATACTTTTTAAAAAAGATAAAGAATTATTTTTAAAAAAATACTCTAAGTTAACTTGAATAAAGTTTTTAAATTTTCTTTTTTAGCTAATTATTATTAAAACTTAATAAAATCGCGAATTATTTTATATTGTAGGATGGTAAATGATTGAGAAAAATCGTTGGTTGATGGCACTAGCTGCAGTTGGTGTTCACATTTGTATTGGTTCTGTTTATGCTTGGAGTGTATATGTTAAACCTATCCAAGAACAGCTTTCTTGGAGTTTAACTGATGTAACTATCTCTTTTAGTATTGCAATATTTTTTTTAGGATTATCTGCTGCATTAATGGGAAAATTTGTGGAAAAAAATGGTCCAAGAGTATCTGCTTTAATAGCTGCATCACTTTTTGGTTTGGGAACAATTGGTTCAGGCCTTGCAATAATGATGGAATCAAAACTTCTTTTATACTTTTTTTACGGAGTATTAGGTGGTTGTGGATTAGGAATAGGGTATATCTCTCCTGTTTCTACTTTAGTTAGATGGTTTCCTGATAAAAGAGGTATGGCTACTGGATTGGCTATCATGGGATTTGGTTTTGCATCTGCTATATGGGGACCTACAATCAAAATCTTAATTGAAAAAGTTGGAATTGCAAGCACCTTTTTCATATTAGGTATCATCTATTTTGTGGTTATGTTTTTATCTGCTTTATATCTTCAAAAACCAGAAGAGGGATATATGCCTAAAAAGTTTAAGAAGAAAGTAGAAGAGGGTAAAAAGAAGATTAAAAAAGATTTATCAAATTTAACTCTTAAAGAAGCTATGAAAACACCTAGGTTTTATGGACTTTGGATTATGTTATTTATAAATATCACTTGTGGTATTGCAATTATTGGTGTTGCTTCACCTTTATTACAAGAGGTTGTAGGAATTTCAGCAATAGCAGCCGCAGCAGCTGTTGGATTGATGGGAGTATTTAATGGAGCAGGAAGAATTCTTTGGGCTTCAATCTCTGATATTATTACAAGACCAGCAGTATATGTAATCTTTTTTGCAACACAAATTATTGCATTTTATATGTTACCCTCAATCACAGAAATTGTAGTTTTTCAATTTGTTTTATATTTTATAATGACTTGTTATGGAGGAGGTTTTGCTTCAATTCCAGCATATATTGGTGATATATTTGGTACTAAAGAGTTAGGTGCTATTCATGGATATATTTTAACAGCTTGGGCTGCTGCAGGATTAGTTGGACCTTTAATCATCTCAATTGTGAAAGATATGACAGGAAGTTATGCTCAAACACTATATGTTTTTGCAGGATTTTTTATAATAGCTTTAATTGTATCAATTTTAATGATTTTTAATATTAGAAAAATAAAGAAAGAAAATATATAAAAGCTTGGCTTTTATATATTTCTAACATCAATAAAAGAACCACTTTCAAACTCATTGGCTCTGTTAATTACTTCATCTAATCTCATAGCTGCATCAAGAGGTTGTTGTATTTCCCCACTTTTTAATATTTTTGCAGATGTAAAAATTGAATCATCAACATCAAATCTTATAACATCAGTCATAGGCGTTTCTATAACTCCAGGAGCAACTGCCAGGATTTTTGTTTCTAACATCTCTTTGGAATATAAATTTATTAACATATTTAAAGTGGCTTTTGATAAAGAGTATGCTCCCCAGCCTTTTGAACCATTTTTAGAAGCACCAGACGATATGGCAATAATATTATTTACTTTTTGTTGTGATAATATATCAAGAATCTCTTTATTTGCAAACACATTTATATCTAAAGCTTTTTTTATATCATTTATAGATTGATATTTCATCTCTTTAATATCACCTAATATTCCAGCATTAAGATATACTATCTCTATTTCAGAGATAGTATCTATAAAAGGTGTAAGCTCAGTACTAATAGAATCTATTTTTGATAAATCAAACTCTTTGAAAATAAAGTTTTTATCATCTATATTTGGTTTATTTCTACTTATCCCATAAACTTTAAAGCCATTATCAAGATAGTATTGGGTTAGGGCTAAACCTAGACCAGAACTACATCCTGTAATAAGAACATTTTTTTTCATTATCGAATCTCCCAATTATATTTTTTATCATCTTTTATTTTTGAAAAGTAAAGTTTCCCAGAATCTCTCCAAGCATCTAAAATAATACTTTCATTAAATTTATTTCTATGTGTTGTAACAGCTATACTTGTATGTTCAAAGTATTGACCTGGACTAGAAACTATTTTTATAAGTTTAAATGTTTTATATTTTTTTTTATTTAAATATTTTAATAAATCATTAGCATAATGGTAACACAAACCTCTGTCTCTTATATCTAAGTTAATAAGTAAGTTATGAAAAAGTGCAGGTTTTACAACTTCATATTTTTGTGCTAAATATTTTGAATATGTTACAGCATTATAAGCTAAGCTATAGGCTTCTTCTTCATCAATATAATCATTTAAAGAGTTTATTTGTGTAGTAAGTTTTTCTATATTGGTTTTAGTTGTTTTATTAGCAACTATATTTGATGGAGTATTCTTTACACTACAACCTAAAAAAAATGTTAGAGTTATTATTAATATAATATAATGTTTCATTTATGACTATACTTTCCTTTAATATACATTATATTTTTATTTGTTTAAATTATACTTTACAAATAGCAATACTTTAGCTATAATCAGTAAACTAGGGATGTAAAGAAGAAAGTTTTAATAAATTGCAACATTTAAAAATAACAGAAGAAATAAAAAATTTAGACATATCAAATATTGAAGAAAATCTCTTTTTCTATAAATATTCATCAAAAAATATAAAACCACTTTTAAAATCAGGAACACATGATATATCAGTAGAAAATATCGCTGCATATAATAGTTTCAAAGGTGAAGTTTATGAAAATATAATTTATGAATTTTTATTAGATTATGCTTTAAAAAATGACTCAATTACACAATTTGTACTAAAAGGACCACATCAAAATAAAATTGACAAGTTTTATAAAACTGGTTTAATGATTGATAGAAGTTTACAAATTGTTTATAAATCAAATTATAAAGATATTAGTGAGTTTGATGCTTTATTTTTTACAGAAGATGCTTTATATTTTGTAGAGATGAGTACATCTAAAAAAACCGTAAGTTTAAATAAAAGATTAGATAAAAAATATGCACTCTTAAAAGTACTTTTTCCAAATATACATATAAGAGCATTGATTGTATTAACTGAAGGTACGGTAGGATTAAAAAGATTTCCCTCTTTTTGTACAATATGGATTACAAAAGATTTAGAAGATGATGAATTATTAAAAAAGTTAGTTTTTAATAGAAAAAAGAATGGTTTTGTAACAAAATATCAAGATAAAAAATTTATTGAAGCTTATACAATTGAGCATTCAAAGTTTATCTATTTTCAAACATTAGAATGGATATTAAAAAGGTGTAGAGTTAAAAATCAAAACCTTATTAATATAAACTTTTTTAAAAACAAAAAACTGTCTTTGTATTTTGATATTTATACAAAATTGTATATTGGATTTATGGATATTGATGAATTTTTATCATTAGTACCTTCTTATAATGATAATATAGAAAATATATTTATCACAATAGAGAAAATAAATTCAAAAGAGTTTGATATAGTTTATTATGTAAAAAATCAAAATGGAAAACTAAGACGAGTTAGATTTACTAAAAAAGAACTATCTGTAAAAGAAAAAGAACTTGATGGATTTACAAATGCTGAAGTTAGATTTATGAAATATTTAAAAGAGGAGAAATACTATTTAAATAAAAATCAAATTACAGCAATAAAAGAAAAAATAAAACTTTTAAAACCTTAATAGCTTTCTTGATTGTATAAAATTTTTTCTTGTATTTTATCTAAATTATAAATGTCATCTCTAAATTGTATTATCCCATTTTCATCAACCCACGAAGTTAAATATACAACATGAACAGGTATTTTAGTATCCAATTCAATATCAACTCTATTTTTTTCTTTTAATATCTCTTCTGATTTATCTAAGTCTATTTTTGTTTCTTCTTGAGCTATAACTTTTAGTAACTCTTTTGGTTTAGATAGTCTGATACAACCATGAGAAAATGCTCTATTGGTTTCACTAAATAGATATTTATATGGAGTATCATGCAGATATACAGAATATTTATTTGGGAACAAAAACTTAATTCTACCAAGAGGATTTTTATCTCCTGGAATTTGTATAAATCTCATAGGTGCATACTCATCATCTGCCATAATATCATTATCTAAAAATATACTCCAATCTATACCATTCATGTCATAAATTGTAGAATCATGATCCCAATTTTCATGAATATTTATATCCTCTTCTTGTAGATAATTAGGATTTTGAACCAAATTAGGGATAATCTCTTTTTGTACTATACTTTGTGGTATTCTCCAATAAGGGTTTAATATTATTTCTGACATTTTATGACTAAATATAGGAGTAGGATGTTTTTTATCTCCAACAACAACTTCCATCTCTAAAATTTTTTCATTGTTAGAATACATTTTCATAGTAAAATCTGCAATATTTACAATGATATATTTCTTTCCTAAATCTCTTGGCATCCATCTCATTCTTTCAAGATTAATTCTCATAGTATTAATTTGTTTTTGAATAGGTTTGTTTAGTACACTAATAGTATTTTTACCTACAATTCCATCTGCAACTAAACCATTATGCTTTTGAAATTTTTTTATATTTAAATATAGTGCTTCATCAAATAGCTCTTCACAGTCATTTTCTGGATTAGGATTTAATATTGTAGTAGAAGTGTTTTTATCTATTTTTATAACTTCTAGGTTTTCATCATTTTTACAATCAAAATTAATATTTATATAGTTGTCTTCTTGTAGCCTTTTTTTAAGAAGAGTAATCTCTGGATAATAGTTTCCTTTTTTTAATGTTCTTTTCAAGTTTGGGACTTTTGTATAACCTCCATTTTCTAATAATTCTTCAAGTTGAATGATTCTATTTGCTAAAACCTTTGCTTGAGGGAAGGTGTAATTTACTTTTGAAATTGCAATATTGATATCATCAAATTTTACAGCTTCATATAAAAGTCTTCTGATATTTTTTCTTGCAAAATATTTTTCCCAATAATATATTATCTCTTCTTCTTGTTTTATTTTTTCAAGTTCTTCTTGAAATCTCTCCCAATCTATAGCACCTCTTGATAATAATAACATATATTTGTGATATATGGATATTAGTTTATTATCTAATTTTATTAGATTTTCACTTGATGGATTTGACTCTGTTTCATTTAACTGTTTATCTATATTTTTTATATCAAAATACAATTCTAATTGAGGTTTTAAAACTTGGTCGTTTTTTATTTCATTTATTAATGTATATGCCATTGGTTTTATACTAAATTGACTTATAAAAAATGGTTTATAATTGTGATTTTTGTAATATTTTTTTAGAAGATAATTACTAAGAAATAATTGATTTTTTTGTTTTAGTAATTTTTTTAGTGTAACTTTTTGAATATTTTCAGTTTTTATTCTTTCTTCAAAATCAACTTTTACTAGATTTGTATCTACAATCTCATCTGCATTAATAAGAACAAATGTAAAAAATAAAATAAAAACTTTATGCATATACCAATAATCCTAATTTTTTATGATTATATAAAAAAATGGTAACAATTAGATAAAAAATATCTATTAAATGTAAAAAATATGTAAAAAGCTTAAACAAAGATTAAAATTAAGCAAAAATTAAGAAATGTATTAATACAATTAGTTAATAAAATTAGAAAGGAATTACTATGAGTACGGTAAATACAGAAAATTATTACAATGCCTACCAAGCTAGTGATTTGATTAACAAAGAATCTTCTGATGATAATTCTAAAAATAAAAGTATTTTAGATGAAAATAAAGAAGTTGCAGAAAATAAAATACATAGTTCTGCAGTTCAAGTTTCAATATCAATGGAAAGTTTAAAAATGTATCTAAACATAAAAAGTGCAGAGTTTAACCAAACAAATACTAATGCACAAAATTCACTGTTAAATATTATTAATAACAGTGATATATATGACTTTTTATCTGGTAAAGATTTAGAAAATGGTTTTAGTCTATCTTCTATTGGATATGAAGGAAAACCAATTACTGAACTGAATCCAGAAGAAGCAAAAAAACTAGTTGAAGATGATGGTTTTTTTAGTGTTAATGAAACATCTGATAGGGTAAGTTCATTTGTAATTGGCTTAGCTGGAAATGATATTGAAGCATTAAAAGAAGCTAGATCTGGAGTTGTAAAAGGTTTCGAAGAAGCAGAAAAAATGTGGGGAGGACAACTTCCTGATATATCATACAAAACACAAGAACGTACTTTAAGTTTAATTGATGAAAAAATTGCTGAATTATCACAAACAGACTTAGAGAAAAAAGTAGAAGAAGATAAGTAAATCTTCTCTACTTTCTTATATTTATCTTTATTTTAACTTAATCTATCATAATAAATAGTATATATTTATACATAACTATACATTTTATATACAGCTCATATCCATATATACAGTTTTACTTTATATTCTATTAAGTAAAGATTGTACATAATAGATGGTGTAAAATTACATATTAAGTGTAAAAAAATTTAAATGGAGTTGCAAATTAATTCTAAAAAAAATAAAAAATTAATTGTTAAAAATGTTTTTAAAGTTTTTGGAGATGAACCTAAAAAAGCTTTAAAAATGTTAGATAGTGGAAAAAGCAAAGATGAAATCTTTAAAAAAACTGGTATGACTATAGGTGTTCAAGATGCCAGTTTTGAAATATATGAAGGTGAAATCTTTGTAATTATGGGACTTTCTGGTTCAGGAAAGTCAACATTAGTTAGGTTACTGAACCGTCTTATTGAACCAACTTCTGGTAAAATCTACATTGATGAAACAGATGTTACAAATCTAAGTGATAAAGAACTTATTGATATAAGAAGAAAAAAAATATCAATGGTTTTTCAATCCTTTGCTTTAATGCCCCATATGAACATTTTAGATAATGTTTCATTTGGCTTAGAATTAAGTGGGGTAGATAAAAATACTAGATATGAAGCTGCTCAAGCTGCGTTAGAGCAAGTTGGACTAAAACATCATGGCTTATCTTATCCAGATGAATTAAGTGGTGGTATGCAACAAAGAGTTGGTCTTGCAAGAGCGCTTGCAAATAATCCTGATATTATGCTTATGGATGAAGCTTTTTCAGCTTTAGATCCACTTATTAGAACAGAGATGCAAGATGAACTTTTAGAGTTACAAAGTAATTCAAAAAGGACAATTGTATTTATTTCCCATGATTTAGACGAAGCAATTAGAATAGGCGATAGAATAGCTATTATGCAAAATGGAGAGATATCTCAAATAGGAACACCAGAAGATATTATTAATAATCCTGCTAACGATTATATTAGGTCTTTCTTTAAAGGTGTTGATGTGACATCTGTTCTAAATGCTTCACATATTGCAAAAAAAGTTCGTTCTACAATTATAAATAAAGAGGGAACTGGTGTGAAAACTGCACTTCAATATATCTCAGATTTTGATGATGATTATGCATATTTTGTTGAAAAAAGTGGTAAATATATTGGATTGTTAACTTTAGATTCTTTAAAAGAACAAAAAAAGTTAGGTGGATCAATTCATGATGCAATTATTGATGAAAAACCTATAAATGAGAATTTACAAATTTCTGAATTTATTACAGATATTGCAGAACATCTATATCCTACTGCAGTTGTTGACGATAAAGGTAAGTATAAAGGTACTATTTCTAAAAGTAGATTGTTAAAAGTTTTTGATGAAGGAGTAGAATATGAGTAGTGATCCATGGGGAAATGCTTCCACTGCACAAGAGAATAAAGAATCATCTGTAGATTGGACAACTACTCCTACAGATAATGTAACTGATACAAGTAGTTTTGATATTTTACATCCTTTTGATGAATCAATAATACCTTTCGATGATTGGACAAACAATGGAATTGATTGGCTTGTGGCTAATTTTAGGGATTTTTTTCTTTTTACAAAAACACCTATTGATATAGTTTTAAAATCTATAGAGAGTTTTTTACAATATCTATCACCTTATGTTGTTATTGCTTTTTTTGTTTTATTAGCTTTACAGTTTTCAACTAAAAAACTAGCCTTAGGTACATTTGTATCTTTTCTTATAATTGGGTTTATTGGAGCTTGGGAAGAGGCTATGATTACCCTTGCTTTAGTTGTAACTGCTGTTTTATTCTCCATTATAATTGGCTTGCCTTTGGGAATTTGGAGTGCAAAAAGTGATAGAGTTGATAAAGTTATAAGACCAATACTTGATGCTATGCAAACTACACCAGCTTTTGTGTATCTTATTCCTATAGTTATGTTGTTTGGTATTGGTAATGTTCCAGGTGTAATTGTAACAATTATATTTGCTTTACCCCCTTTAATTAGACTAACTAATCTTGGTATTAGACAAGTTCCTGAGGATTTGATTGAAGCTTCGAGATCATTTGGTGCTAGTTCAAAACAGATGTTATGGAGAGTTCAAATCCCTGTAGCTATGCCAACAATTATGGCAGGTATAAATCAAACTTTAATGTTAGCTCTTTCAATGGTAGTTATTGCCTCAATGATTGCTGTTGGTGGTTTAGGTCAGATGGTATTAAGGGGGATTGGAAGATTAGATATTGGTCTTGCAGCTGTTGGTGGATTAGGTATTGTTCTTTTAGCTGTAATTTTAGATAGATTAACTCAATCTATGGGACAAAAAGATAAATCACAAAAAATCAAATGGTATGAAAAAGGACCAGTTGGATTAATCTATAAAACATTTAAAAAGGAGAAATAATAATGTTAAATAAAAAAATTATTGTTGGTGCATTGGCATCATTAGTTGTATCGACGTCACTTTTTGCTACAAAAGTTACTGCAATTAAAACTTCAATTGCAGAAGAATCATTTCAAATGAAAATAGTGGTTAATATACTTGAAAAAATGGGGTATGAAGTAGAAACTACAAATGATGTATCTTATGATATTGCTTATCAAACAATTGCTAATAATGTAAAAAGCGATGATGTGTATTTTATGGCAGCAAATTGGGATCCCTTACATGATGGAAAAATTACTGCTTTAGGAAAAGAAAAATTTGCAAAATTTTCACCTTATATTTCAGGGTGTGCCCAAGGTTATCTAATAGATAAAAAAACAGCTGATAAGTATAATATTAAATATATTAATGACCTAAAAGACCCAAAAATTGCAAAACTGTTTGATTTAAATGATGATGGAAAAGCAGATTTAGCAGGTTGTACTGCTGGTTGGGGATGTGAAAAAGTTATTGAGTATCAATTAGATGCTTTTGATTTAAGAGATACAATTGAACATAATCAAGGTGAATATTCAGCTTTAATTGCAGATACAATTGCTAATTATAAAACAGGGAAACCAATTTTATATTATACTTGGACTCCATATTGGGTAAGTGGGAAATTAGTTCCTGGTAAAGATGTAGTATTTTTACAAGTTACACATTCAGCTAACCCAAATCAAGCCTCTACAAAATTATCAAATGGAGCAGATTATGGATTTGCAGTAAACTCACAACAAATAGTTTCAAATCCTAGTGTAAGGAAATATAAAGATATTTCAAAACTTTTTGATATTGTAAAACTAGATGTAAATGATGTAAGTGGTCAAAATATGCTTATGGCAAATGGTCAGAAAAAAGAAAAAGATATTGATAGACATGTTAAGATGTGGATTGAAAAAAATAAAGCAAAAGTTGATGCTTGGATAAAAGAAGCAAAAGCTGCTAAATAGATTTAAGAAGAGATACTCTCTTCTTAAATTTAAACTTATTTACCTTTAATAAGTTTATTATGGAGTGTTTTTAAAGCAGCATCAGCAATATTTTGTGATACTCCAATGTGAAACGATATTTTTGAAGGACTCATATCAAACATCTCAAATGTGATATTATTGTCTTTAAGAGCTGTTATGGCATCTACTAGGGCAAAAGCATTCTCTTTTAAACCAATACCTACTAGAGTAATTATAGATAGGTTATATGTAACTGTGATTCTATTTGTTTTTAATCTTTTTTCAATTTGTCTTCTTAAATTGTTGATATTTCCTTTTAAGTCTTCTTGATCAACTAATATAGCAATATCATCTTTATCTGTTGGATAATGGTAAGTATTTACATGGTATTCTTCAAAAATTCTCAATAATTCAGCAGTAAAACCAATCTCATCCCTAACATATTTTTTTGTATATGAATAGAAGCCATATTATCAAGTTTAGCAATTCCAACTAAATCTTCCATTGGAACTCTTTCATTTAAAATCATTGTACCTTTATTTGAAGGATTATTTGTATTTCTGATATTAATTGGTATTTTGCTTTTTTTACAATTTAACATTGCATTAAAATGAAATACATTGAAACCTTTTGAACTTAATAATCTAATCTCTTTAAAAGTAAGTCTAGGTATAACATTTGCATCATTTATAATACGTGGATCAACTTCATATACACCATTTGTGTCGGTCCAATTTTCATATAAATCAGCATCAAGTGCATAAGCTATCTCTCCACCTGTTAAGTCCGAACCACCTCGACTCATCACTGCAATTTCATTGTTTTTTGTTACTCCATAAAAACCAGGGATTATATACACTTCATCATCTTTAAATGAAAAATTAGTTTCTATATTTTTATATGTTTCATTTTCAATTTGTCCATCACAAAAATTTTCATTTAGTATAAATTTAAAATCTTCTGGAAGTTTTAATTTAGTGTTTAATCCACTTATTTTAAAATATTCGTTAATAATTTTTGCATTATAGTGTTCACCTCTTGATAATAAAAAGGCTTCTTTTTTAACTCCTGATAAATTTTTTTTATCTAAATCAGCTTTTAAATCTTTCAATATACCAGTTTTTTCTATTTTTAAATCATCACAAAGTTTTTTAAATTTATTAATAATAACATCATAACTTTGTTTTGGAGTAATTTGAATCTTTTGTTCAAAAAAATGGATTCCATTCGTTGCTAGATTTAAAAGGTGATCTGTAATCTTTTCATCATAAGTTTCATCTCTTCCTGGAGCTGATACTACTATAACCCTTCTTTTTTTATCTTCTTTTACAATATTAAAAACTTTTTTAATCTGGGACGAGTCTTTAACTGAACTACCTCCAAATTTACAAACTTTAATATCCATTATTTTTCCTTTTATTTTTTTTGAATGCTTTTGATTTTTAATTGATTTATAACTCTTAAGTTTTATATGTAGATTTTTTTAAAAAGTTTGTCATTCTTATATATATACATCTCTTTACTGTTTATTGCAATTTTATCTATAACATGTACATCTATTTTTTTTCTATTTTTAAAAAAAAGTTCAGATGTTTTTTTTGCAATTTTAGTTGAAGAGTCATCACTTAATTCTAAAATAAGTGAATTATCATTTAAAACAACCTTTTGATTAATAATTTTGAATCTTCTAAAAGAGTGGATATATTTGATAAACTCAAATTTATCCTCTCTAGTAGTTAATAAATAATTAGCTATATAAATATACTTCATATTCTAATCTTCTAAAGGATATACTCCATTTTCATCATGGTTCTCTGTTCCTTTAATAGGAGGATTAAATACACAAATAAGTCTCATGTCTTCAGTTCCCCCATATAAATTGTGATCATCATGTTCATTTAGTGCATACATTACACCATCATAAATCTCGTGAACTTCTCCAGTTTTTAGATCCTCTATTTTCCCATTACCTGCTACGCAATATACTGCTTCTAGATGGTTTTGGTAGTGAATGTGTGTTTTTGTATTTGCTTTAATAATTGTTTCATGGAATGAAAATCCCATATTGTCATCTTTTAAAAGCATTCTTCTACTTACCCATTGACCTTCATGTGCATGAACCTCTTTTTCACTATTTATAATATTTTTTATATCTCGTACTATCATTTTTAAAATTCCTCTGTTAGTTTTTCTTTTTTATCTTTTAATAATTTTTCAATAGCTTTTTCAAATCTATTTAACCCTTCAATCAATGTATCTTCATCTATAATTAATGGTGGTAAGAATTTAACAATTTGATCTTCACTCCCACAAGTTTCAACAATTAATTTTTCCTCAAATGAGTATTGAGATATATCTGAAGCTATTGAGTTATCACCTTTTATATCAAATCCATAGGCTAATCCTCTACCTCTAACTTCTACTTCTAATTCATCACTGAATTTTTGTGCAATCTCTTCAAGTCTATTTTTTAATATTTTCTCTTTATATTTTACGGCATTTGTTAAATCATCATTATTCCAATATTGTTCAATTGCAACTTTTGCAGCAACAAAAGCTAAGTTATTACCTCTAAAAGTACCTGTATGTTCACCTGGCTTCCATTGGTCTAAGTCTGATTTTAATAGTACAATAGCCATTGGAAGACCCCCTCCAATAGATTTTGAAATTGTTACAATATCTGGATTTATTCCTGCAAATTCGAATGAGAAGAATTCTCCACTTCTACCATTTCCAACTTGAATATCATCAATAATTAGTAAAATATCATACTCTCTACAAATTGATTCAAGCTCTTGAAGCCACTCTTTTGAAGCCACATTTATTCCACCTTCACCTTGTATAGTTTCAACTATTACCGCAGCTGGAATATCAAGACCACTACTACTATCTTCTAAAAATTTTCTAAAGAAGGTCATAGTATTCATATCTCCAAAATATCCATCAAAAGGCATGAAACTAGCATTTGTTCTACTTATATAACTTTCATCTCTATAATCATTATTTCCTGTTACAGAAGATGAACCTTGAGTTAATCCGTGGAAACCATTTGTAAAAGATACAACATTACTTCTACCCTTTACTAGTCTTGCAAGTTTAAGGGCAGTCTCAACTGCATTTGTACCTGTTGGTCCTGTAAATTGTACTTTATAATCTAAGTTTCTAGGAACCAAGATTGTGTCATTAAAAGTTTGAAGGAAATCTTTTTTAGCAGTTGTTGCCATATCTAAACCATGAACAACTCCATCTTTTTTAATATAATCTATTAATGCTTCTTGAATATGTTCATTATTATGTCCATAGTTTAAAGTACCAGCTCCTGCAAAAAAGTCTATATACTCTTCACCTTGTTCATTTGTTAATATAGCACCTTTAGAAGTCTCAAATATAGTAGGGAAACTTCTAATATATCCTCTTACTTCAGACTCTAAATTTTCAAATATTCTCATTTATTTTTCCTTTTGTTTTTTAATTGGGCCAATCTCATATAGTGTTTCTTCTTCATGAGCATCAATAAAGTCTTCTTTTTTGAAAAACTTTTTACTTTTCATTTTTGTATTTAGCTTATTTGCAAGTTTTTCAAACATTCTTATTGAAGATTTGTTATCTGGTGAAACTGTAGTATGAATATAGTTAACTTCACTATTTACTTTTCTTTTTAGAGTATTAGTGATTAGTTTGTTTGCTAATCCTAAACCTCTAAAATTTTCATCTATAGCAACTTGCCAAATGAAAAGTGCATTTTCATTGTTAGGAATCTTATATCCAGATACAAAGCCTACAACTTTATCATCACAAAGTGCTATTGAACAACACTCTTTAAAATGGGTAGACTGTAATAAATATAGGTATTCAGAGTTTAAATCTAAATTACCACAACTCTTAACTAGCTGAAAGATTTTTTTTGAAAACTCTTTTTTTGGTTTTCTAATATATATCTTTTTTTCAGACAAAATTAATCCTTTTTACATTTTTTATGTAAATATGTTACATTTTGATTGTAATAAATTTACATATCTTGTGTAGAAATATAACGTAATAAACTTCAATAAAGCTTAAAGTGGTTGTAACTATTTTGTAATAATTGTGTTAAAAAGATGTACATAGACGTGCACGTAGTACGCTTAGTTAAGTTTATGAGAATTTTTAAAATTTATAAGTTTTAGATTAGTAGTTAAGTTTATAGGTAAGAATTTAAATCTTACCTACAGTTTTATAATTATATTATTTGATAGCCTCTGTGTCTAACAGTATTAATAAAGTTTTCTTCAAAAGTATTTTGAATACCTTTTCTTATGATATTGATATTTACTTCAACAACATTTCTAACAACCCACTCAGGATCATCCCATAAAACATCTAGAAGTTCTTCTTTTGAAATAGCAGACCTATGTCTGTTTTTTATTAGGTATTCCAATATGCTAAAAGGTTTTCCATTAATAACAAGTTTATTATTCTTGTTATCTGAAATAGAACGTTCCTCTTTATTTATTAGATATTTATCTTTGAAAATATATTGATTTTCAAAATTTTCTCTATGGATTGATTTCATCTTTGCAAGAAGTAAATCGTTTGAAATAGAGCCCTTAAGTACATCAATTGCACCTTTTTTTAGTAGTTCTAATTCTTCTTTCTTACTTATTTCATCTACTAAGAAAATCACTGCTGTTTGACGAGGATTAACATATTTAAGTATTTGTTTAAGATACTTAGTGTTATTGTGTTTTACTAATATTATATTGTAATATCTAACTTCACTGTGATATATTGCATCATCAATTTCTGATACATCATCACAAATGTAAAGTTCATTTTCAATAATATAATCTAAAACTTCTTTGTTAATATTTAATGATAAAAGACGCATTTATTATTAAAACCCTTTATACTGAGAATTTAAATCAAGTTAGAGGAATAAATTCAACACCTAAAAGTGTAAAATTTACGTAAATGATGTATACTTATATCATAAAATTCTTATAAAAATCTTAGTTTAAGCTATTTTATACATTTAATTAATAAAAAATTTATTATAATTACGAAAAAAAAAGGAATGACTTGGCTTTATTAGATAACAATAAAGATGTTTTACCATTAAGTAGCATAGCAGAACTACTTACTGCTAAAGTTAGAACACTAAAAATGTATGAAGACAAAGGACTACTACCTCAAAAGAAAGAGGTAAAAAAACTATACTCTATTAATGATGTAAAAATTATATCTTTTGTACATTATTTGGCAAGTGTGAAAAAGATAAATGCTAATGGTATAAAATATATTACTGAGATGTTAGAAAGTAATATGGATGAAAAAAATAGAAAAGAGTTTTTGGATATAGTTGAAAAAAGAATGGAAAAACTATCTGGAGTAGAAGTTAAAGATGTAGAAGTTATCTAGTAACTTCTATATCTTATTTATTATGTCCCTTTTGATTTTTTCTTTGAATTAATTTATCAAAATTTTCCCCACCAACATTGTATGCTTCTCCAAATCCAAATATAGCTTCTCCATAATATGGTGAAAACTCAAAAAAAGAAAAGTCTTTCATGGTTTTTAACATTTTCATTGTTGAACCGTGTTTTTCTTCAAATTGTTTTGCTAAGTTTTCAAACTCTTCATTGTCTCTTTGTAATTTTTCACTTTTACATTGTAAAACTACACGTTTTCTACCAAAAATATTATCACATAAAGATTCATCTTCAATAAAAAATAAAGAGGCTAGGGGATTTAATTCTAAATTCTGATAGTGTTTTGCCATTGAACTTATATATATGTAGTATTTGTTGTTATATTTTACAAATGGTGCATAGCTAGTAAAAGGAGCAGTATTTTCATCAAGTGTTGAAACAGTAAGACTTTTAAACTTATTAATATAATCTTCTAACATTTATATATCCTTTAATAAAATATATAATTGTACATAAATAAATATTTTTTTGATTAATTTTTTTTTGTTAAGTGATAAGTTTAAGTTGTGTAAAAAGTAGAGAAAAGAGATTTAATCTCTTTGTTTTAATCCTCTTTCTCTTCTTTTTGCTTTCATTTTATTTAATGCCAATCTTCTCATATCAGCTGTTGTATCAGATTCATCCATAATCTCTAAACCAAGAAGAGTTTCAATACAATCTTCTAATGTAATAATCCCTTCTGTTTGGTCATAATTATCAAGAACAATAAACATATGTTCCTTTTTCTGGATAAATTTATTTAAAGCTTTTCCTACTGGTATATTTTCATTTAGTGTAAACACTGGTTTCATAATTGATTCAAGTGTTGCACTACTATCTCTAATTGCTTGTTTGAAAAGTTTTTTTGTTAAAACGATACCAATGATATTATCAATTGTATCTTCATAAACTGGTACTCTTGAAAACTTAAAAGTTCTTTTATCATCAAGAATATCTTTTATAGTAGTATTTTTTTCAACAGCATACATTACAGATCTTGGAGTTAAAATATCTTTTATTTTAATCTCATGTAATGTTAGAGTATTTTCTATAATATCAGATTCTAAATCTCCAATAACACCTTCCTCTTCACTAAGTAGAGTTGTATGGATTAATTCTTCCCTTGATAAAGTTTCACTATTATCTTTACCTTTTATTTTTTTAGTAACAAATTGAGTTACTAAAATTATTGGATAAGTAATAAAAACACAAACTCTAATAATTCTTGCAGAGATTGGGGCTAACTCTTTCCAAAATACAGCTCCAATAGTTTTTGGAATAATTTCTGCAAAAAATAAAATTGCAAATGTTAATATGATTGAAACAACCATTACTAATGTTTTGTTACCTTCAAATACATTTTGGGCTTGAACACCAATTGCAGTAGCACCTAAAGTGTTTGCAATAGTATTTAATATAAGTATTGAAGCTATCGATTTATCAATATCTGTTTTTAAATCTTTAAGTAATTTACCAGTTAATGGTGTTTTCTCTTCAATTACAGATATATAAGTATAGTTTGTTGATAGAATAACAGATTCTAAAACGGAACATAAGAACGATGTGCCTATTACAATGATAAAAAGAAATATTAAAAATTCCATTTTTTACCCTTTTTATATAAACTGCACCTCTGGGAACTATCTTCCAATAAGACTCCTTTTTTAAAAATTAATAGCTAATAATAGCAAAAAATATATAAAAATTAATTTTTTTTTGACAAAATATTAAAAATTTTTGTATAATATTATTAAGAATCCTATAAGGAGGTTATTATGGAATATGGATTAATACCAACAATTAATCAATATGCTGAAAATAATGAGTTGTTGATACAACAAGTACAACCTTCTAATGAGATTGCAAAACTAAGTAATGGAAATGAAGCAAAACAGATAGCAAGAGATGCATTTTTAAAAGGTGTTAATGAAGTTTCAGAAACAGAATCTTCAAAAGTATCCAAAACAGAAGAGGTCTCTACTGCAAAAGTTTCGCAATATCAAGAAGTTGTATTAACTAATTTGAATTTTGGTTTTAATGATTCTTCAAGAGACTTTTATGTAAAAGCAGTTCGTGGAGAAGCTGAAAATCAATATCCAACAGATGATATGATGAGATTAAAAGCTTATTATATATCACAGGAACAAGCTTAAGTAGCTACTTCTGAATAAAGTTTTTACTTTTTTATTGTAGAGTTTATTTTCAGAAGTAGTTCTTTTGCTTCTATATATTTTTCTATATTTTCTAAATTAGCTACATTAAGATAATGCTCATATTTTTCAAATACTTTCCAAACTTTTTCATAACTTGTGGGTCTTTTTTTTATAAAAAATAGTGCTAAAGCTGTAGCACCATTTATTAGTCCTTGGATCGCTTTTTCTTCAGGTTTTAAACCCTTTTTTCTATAAAACTTCCAATCCTCTTCCAATACTTCATGGGCTTGGACATATTTTCCTTGTTTAACAATCTCAATAAACTCTTCAATTTTTGTCAAATTAGTTTATCTCTTTATCTAAATAGAAACCAGTATATGAAGCACTTTTTTTATGGTTTTTTGCTAATTGTTCTGGTGTTCCTTCATCAACAATTTTCCCACCTTTACTTCCACCTTCTGGTCCAATATCAATAACCCAATCAGAGTTTTTAATAATATCCAGATTATGTTCAATTACAAGTACTGAGTTTCCAACTTCAACAAGGTGATGTAATACTTTTGTTAATCTATCAACATCCGCAAAGTGAAGACCAGTTGTTGGTTCATCTAAGACATATAAAGTATTTCCTGTATCTTTTTTACTTAATTCTTTACTTAATTTAATTCTTTGAGCTTCACCACCTGAAAGTGTTACTGCATTTTGCCCTAGTGTAATATAGCCAAGTCCAACATCTGATAGAGTTTGAAGTTTAGCTTTTATTTTAGGTACTTTTGTAAAAAACTCTAAGGCTTCATCTACACTCATATTTAATACGTCAGAGATATTTTTACCCTTATACATGATTTCAAGAGTTTGTGCATTGTATCTTGTCCCTTGGCAATCATCACATTTAACCATAATATCTGGTAAGAAGTGCATCTCAATTTTTATTTCACCTTCACCTTGGCATTTTTCACATCTTCCACCTTTTACATTAAATGAGAATCTTCCAACTTTATAACCTCTTAGTTGTGCCTCTTTTGTTTTTGTAAAAAGTGTTCTAATCTCATCCATAAGCCCTGTATATGTAGCAGGATTACTTCTTGGTGTTCTTCCAATAGGACTTTGGTCTAGATATATAACTTTATCAAGTTTATCTAATCCTTCTATACTTACACCATCAACTTTTTTAACTCTTTTTGCATGATTTAAAAGCTCTTTAGCAACTGGTAAAAGTGTTTGTAAGATAAGTGAAGATTTTCCACTTCCTGAAACACCTGTGATTGATACTAGGTTTTTTAATGGAATTTTTACATCAAGGTTTTTAATATTGTTTATATTTACATTTTGAATCTCAATAAACTCTTCTTGAGGTCTATTATGTACATAATCAATTTTTTTCTCACCATTTACATATTTAGCTGTTAATGTTTTTGCTTTATGCATCTCTTCTAAAGTTCCTGCAAAAACAATTTCTCCACCATATTTACCAGCTTTTGGTCCAATATCAACTACAAAATCTGCTGCTTCAATAGTCTCTTTATCGTGTTCAACTACAATAACACTATTACCTTTTTCTTGTAAAGCTTTTAGAGTTTTAATTAGTTTATTAGTATCTCTTTCATGTAATCCAATTGATGGCTCATCTAACACATACATAACACCAGTTAGTCCAGAACCAATTTGTGAAGCAACACGGATTCTTTGAGCTTCTCCTCCACTGATTGTTCTTGCATCTCTTCCCAAAGTAATATATCCAAGACCAACATCATTTAAAAAAAAGATTCTCTCTTTTATCTCTTTTAGAATAGGTGCAGAAATCATCTTCTCTTGGTCATTAAAGTATTCAAAATTTTTTTCATCTTGAAAAAAGGCATGGGCTTCTTCTATTGGTTTATTAATTATATCTGATATTGTTTTTTGTGCTACAAATACACTTTGAGAAGAGGGCTTTAATCTATTTCCATTACAATCAGAGCATATTTTTTCTGTCATAAATTCTGCCATATCTTTTTCATCTTTTATCATGTCATAGGCAATTTTTACAATACCTTCCCACTTTCTTGTAAGCTTATGTCTTTTCCAAGTAAATTTAGCTTCTTCGATACCACCATGTAAAATCGATTTTTGTTGATGTTCTGGTAACTCTTTAAAAGGTATTGTTATATCTATTGAAGCTGCCTCACAATAGGCAATTAGCATCTTAAAATAATATCCCTTATTGAAACCATATATAATTTTAATGGCACCATCTTCAAGTGGTAACTCTTCATTTACAACTTTTTTCATATCTAAAGCATATCTAATTCCTAAACCATCACATGAAGGGCATGCTCCTTTTGGAGAGTTAAATGAGAAAGATAAAGGCTCAAGTGGTTCAAAAGATATTTTACAATCAAAACAAGCCATATGTTCAGAGTAATGGATATGTTTATCGCAACCAACCTCTTGATTGTTCATTACTTCAACTTCTAATTCACCAAAACTTTCTTTTAAACCTTTTTCAACATCTTGTGCTATTCTATCTCTATTTTCATCTTTTACAACAACTCTATCAATTACAACTTTAATTGTGTGCATTTGTGTTTTTGAAAGCTCAATATCCTCATCTAGTCTAACCATAACTCCATCAATCATGGCTCTTACGTAACCTTTTCCTCTTAGACTTTCAAGTAAGTCAGCGAAGGTTCCTTTTTTTCTATTTACTAATGGAGCTAAGATAACAATTTTAGAATTTTCAGGCAAAGATAATACTTGTTCGATAACATCAGAGGCACTCATTTGTGAGATTGGTTGTCCACATTTATGACAGTGTTGTTTCCCAACTCTTGCATATAAAAGTCTAAAATAATCATAAACTTCAGTAATAGTTCCAACTGTAGATCTTGGATTTTTTGAAGTAGTCTTTTGATCAATTGCAATTGCGGGAGTTAAACCTTCAATTCTTTCAACATCAGGTTTTCCAACTTTGTCTAAGAATTGTCTTGCATAAGCTGAAAGTGATTCTATATATCTTCTTTGTCCCTCTGCATATAAAGTATCAAAAGCTAGTGTTGATTTACCAGACCCTGATAGTCCAGTAAATACAACAAGTTTATTTTTTGGTATCTCTAAATTAATATTTTTTAAGTTATTTTCTTTTGCGTTATATATTTTGATTGTATCTTGCATAATATTCCATCTTCACTAAAATTAAAGGGTGCATTATACCAAATAAAAATGAAACTAAATATATATATAATATTAGTTTATAAATTTGTAGTGTTCTTTAATATTAAGTATTTACAATATTAATCACACGATTTTTTATTTTATTAATATTTTTTATTTTTGTATCTATTCCACCAAAAATATTAAAACTAGATAATTCCATACCACAAAAATTAATAATTTGCTCTTTCCACATATTTTTCAATCTTCTATTTGCTCCTGTTAGATCATAGTAGAATTTTGGAGCACCTGTTGTAGTAAATACAGTTACTTTCTTATTTTTTAATAATCCTTTTGGTTTTGAATTTTCATAACTATATGCAAAATTTGTTGAGAAGTTCCAATCTAACCAATTTTTTAGAATAGCTGGAATTGAGCCCCACCAATATGGAAATACAAATATTATTTCATCTGCTTTTGTTATCTTATCTTGAAAATATATTCTCTCTTTTGTATTTTCATTTTCTAGCTTATAAAATCCTTGTTGATAATCTGATTTATATAAATCTATATATTCAACATAGTTCTTTTTTGACATCTCATCTTTAATAAGAGATGCTATGTAATGGTTTAATGACTCTTCATTTGGATGGGCCAATATAAGTAAAATGTTTTTCATTTTATCTCCTTTTGATAAATTAAGTTAACAATGTTAACATATAAAGTTAACATTGTCAACATTAAAGATAAAATTTATGGTATAATATTTTTATGAAAAGTAATAAAGATTTGAAAAAAACTTCAAAATATCATCATGGGAATTTAAAAGAAGAGATGTTACAACTATCTTTGGAAACAATTTCAAAAGAGGGTATAGAGGTTTTAACTTTAAAGTTTTTAGGTGACAAACTTGGTACTTCAAGAAGTGCAATATACAGACACTTTTCTTCAAAACAAGATTTAATACAAAATGTTATTGTTTATGGTTTTACTCTTTTTGAGGAAGCTTTAATACCCACTTTAAATAGAGATAATGGAACAGTTTTAGAAAGATTATACTCAATGGGTAGTTCATATATAAATTTTGCAATAAAAAATCAAAATTTATATAGAGTTTTATTTGGTGAAAAATATCAAGATATAAGAGAAAATACCTGTACTATTGATGATGAGAATATTGAAGATAGCTTTAAACTTTTAATAAAACTTTTGGAAGAGGGTAAAGAGAAAGATATTTTAAAGATAGAAAACTCTTTTTTACAAGCTCAAACAATACATGCTTTGATTCATGGTATAGCAATACTTTATATTGATGGACATATTAATATTAAAAAAAATATAGAAGAGTTGTATAAAATATCTTTTGACTCATTAATTAATGGAATAAAAAAGTAAAGGGTTTATATATTTGGATATTGTAAATAGTTTTGAAATTGAAAATGAAGTCTTCTATTATTATGATTTAAAAAAGTTAACAAATGAAAATAAAAGATTAGAAAAACTTCCAATTGTTTTAAAAATTTTATTAGAATCTAATTTAAGAAAAGCAACTAATAAAGAGCAATTTGAACAGATAATTAATAGTTTTGAAAATAGAAGAAATGATAAAATTAGTTTTTATCCATCAAGATTAGTTTTAGAAGAATTTAGTGAACTTCCTATTTTTATTGATTTAGCAGTCCTAAGAGAAAAAGTTGATATCTTAGGTGGTGATTTAAAAAAAGTAAATCCACAAATACTAATAGATTTGATTATTGATAATAGATTTTTAGAAGAGAATGTAAAATCTTCAAAAGAAAGTGAATATAATCTTGTTGAAGAGAAATATCATTTTATAAAATGGGCTTCACATAATTTCACTAACTTAAGAATAATTCCACCTGGTTCTGGAATATGTAACCAAGTTAATTTAGAGTTTCTTTCTACAATTTTACATGTTGAAAGAAAAGATAATAAATTCTTTTTATATCCAGAAACTATTTTAGGTACAGATACCCATGCAACAATGATAAATTCTTTAGGTGTACTTGGTTTTAGAATTGATAGTATTGAATCTCAGCTTGCTATTTTGGGTTTACCTGTTAAAATAGATTTTCCAAAGGTTCTAGGTATAAATATATTTGGTAAACTTAATAATGCTGTCACTTCATCAGATTTAGTAACTTTTTTAATTGAAAAATTAAAAAATTCAAATATTAATGGTGAATTGGTTGAATTTTTTGGTGAAGGATTAGAGTATTTAACTTTAGAAGATAGATCTTTCATATCAATAGCTGCACCTAAATATAATGCTTCATGCTCTTATTTTGCAATAGATAATAAAACAATTAGATATTTCAAAAAAACTAGAGGTAATGAGGATTATGGCAAACTAATTAAAACATATTTAGAAAATCAAGGACTTTTTTATACTAACGAAATTTTAGATTATGACAAAATAATTGATTTTGATTTATCAACAGTTTATCCTGATATAAAAGATAAAAAAAATTTAAATGAAAGTTTGATTAACTTAAAGAAATTTCCATTAATGAAAAAAGGTAATTTTTTAAAAGATGGAGATATTGTATTATCACTTCTATTTACATCTAAGCTTAGTCTTCATCATCTAATTCACTCTTTATTACTCGCTAAAAAAGCTGTTACTTTAGGAATAAAAGTTAATAAAAATATAAATGCTAAATTTGTAATTGACACAAATATAAAAAAGGAGCATTTAGAAAGCTTAAATTTGATTAGATATATTGAAGATTTAGGTTTTGAAATAAAATATGATGAATATCATTTTAATTCAAGTGAAATAGATGAAGATATTAAAAAAGATATATTAACAAATAATTTAAATCTATGTTCAATTAGTTCACAAAATGTCGATTATTTAGAAAATAGTATGAATTTAATAAAATCAAACTATATAGTATCATCTTCATTAGTAGTCTTTTTTTCTTTAGTAGGAAATGTAAAATTTGATTTTGAAAATGATGTTATAGAGATTATTGACAATAAAGCTGTTTATCTTAATGATATATGGCCTACTAATGAGGAAGTAGTTTCATATCTTGGAAAAGTTGATTATACTTTATATAAAGAGATTTATAAAGATATCTATAAAGGTAATGAGTTTTGGCAAAACTTAAATATTGAGTTAAGTAATACTTATAACTGGAATCAGGATTCTACATATATCCAAGCTTCTCAAATAATCACACAAGAAAATTTTATAAGTGATTTAAGAATAGAAAATGCAGAGATTTTAGCTTTATTTGCAGATAATATCTCAACTGAACAAATTTTACCTTCAAAAAATATATCTTTATATTCACCTACGGCAAGATATTTAGAAGAAAAAGGTATAAAATCTTTTGAATATAATGACTTTGAAAGTAGATATGGAAATTTTGAAGTGATGATAAGAAATCTTTTTGATACAAGCGAAGTTAAAAATATGATGATATCAAAAGAGGGTGGTTATACTATTGATTATGAAAATAATGAGATAGTACCAATTTTTGAAAAAGCATTAAAATCTAAGAGTAAAAATATCCCACAAATCATTATTGCTGGTAAAGATTTTGGTAAAGGAAAAACAAAATATTGGGCAATACGAGCATTAAAAATTATTGGTGTAGATATAATTATTGCAAAATCATTTGATGAAAAATATAGAAAAAATTTGATTAATTTTGGTATTTTACCTCTTGAATTTGTTGATGATGATATTGAATCGATAAAATTAAAAGGCAATGAGAAAATTACAATTATTAATGAAAAAATAAAAGAAAAATCAATTATAGATGCTATTATAAAAAAAGAAAGTATAAATATCTCAATTGAATTAAAATGTAGATTAGATAATGATGAAGAGGTAAATTACTATAAAGAGGGTGGGGTCTTAAATTTTTTATTTAAAAATATTTTAAATAGTTCTTTATAATATAGTTTTATAAACCATTGTGCATAGAATTATAAGGTTCATTATAAGTATAGATTTTTTATAGTTTTTAGCTCCTATGGCATTTTTAGTTTTTATTCCAAAAAACACACCAACAAGTGAAGCTAAACCAATAATCAAACCTTCGTGAAAGGGCATTTGTCCAGTTATAGTTAAAGAAGTAAAACCTGCAACTGAAGAAAATATAACAAAAAATAAACTTAAACTTGTTGCTGATTTTAAAGGATACTTCATAAAACTTACTAGTATAGGTATAAGCATAATTGCTCCTCCCACGCCAATACTCATTGCAATCACACCAACAACAAATCCAACTAAAATTAAAACCAATTTACTATGATGTTTTACTTCTTGATCATGTTCAGCCGGAGATATAAATATTTTAATGATAGAGAAGATAATTATTATAATAAAAACATATTGTAAAAAAATGTCAGAAACTAATGAATGGATAAAACTATTTAAAAGTCCACCTAAAGAGCCACCAATACCTAGTATTATTCCATCTTTAAAAATATGTTTTGCTTTTTTAGAGTTTAAAAAAGAACCGTATATAGAACTAAATACCATTTGCATAATTGAAATTGCAATTGCTTCTTTCATAGCAAATCCTGCAATAACTAAAATAGGAGTTAAAACTGTACCTCCTCCTAATCCAAAGAAACCGGAAACAAAGCCAGCTGTTAATCCAAATAGTATCAGTTCTAAAGTCATTATTTTTCTATAGAGTTCATTGCACTAATAAATTTTTTATAAATACATTCTAAATCATGATCTTCATTAGCTAAATCAATTCCATCATGATCTTTTACAGCATGTTCAAGCAGAGCAACTCTTTTTAATAAGTATTCAAACATCTCTTTATTAATATCTGGAAGATCACTATGGTTTAGTCTTCCATTTTTATCATCTCTTTTAATCACTTTTGCTGGAACACCAACTGCTGTTGAGTTTTTAGGTACATCACAAATAACTACAGAATTTGCTCCAATTTTACCATTTTTACCAATAGTAATATTTCCTAAAACTTTTGCACCACTTCCTATTACTGAATTTGCTCTGATTGTTGGGTGTCTTTTCCCTTTATCTAAGCTAACCCCACCAAGAGTTACACCTTGATAGATTAAGACATCATCTTCAATAATTGCAGTTGCTCCAATTACTACTCCAATTGCATGGTCAATGAAAACTCTTCTACCTATAGTTGCTGCTGGATGTATATCTGTTTTTGTAAATAATGAACTAATCCCAACTAAAGCTCTTGCTAGTTTTATCCAACCTTTATTATAAAGTTTATTTGCAATTCTGTGGTTAATAATTGCCCATACTCCTGGATAGTTAAAAAAAAGCTCAAAGCTTGAGTCTAAAGCTGGGTCATTTAATTTAGGTACTGTAAAATCTTCTTTAATCTGTTTCCAAAGACCTAACTCTTTTTGTTCCTCTAAAATTTTTTCTTTAATCTTTTCATGTAAATCTTTCTCATCATTCATATTTAACTCCATGTTGTCTTTAGATAACTATTATCGTGTAAATATTTTTTTAGTATTTTATATGTTTTGTCATCTAAATTTGTTTTTAATACCTCTTTTATATTTTTAGTATCATGATCAATATCTTCTAAAATATCAATAATTTTCTGAGATTCTAATATTTTTTCAAGTTTTAGTTTGCCATTTTCAAAAACTACATTGATTTCAGTTGGATGTGAAAAAAGATTATGTCTCATACCTAATATATCTTGATATGCTCCAACATGGAAAAAACCTAAGTAGTATTCTTCTAATTTTAAATTTACATCATGTAAATAAAGTGGTTTTTCTGGATTAAATCCAATCTCTCCATCACTATCACAAGTAATATCCCAAAGGGAAGCACTTCTTGTTGGTTTTTTATTTAAATGTGTAATTGGCATCATAGGAAACTCTTGTTTAATACCCCAAAAATCAGGTAATGATTGAAAAATTGAAAAGTTTACAAGATATTTTTCTTGTATTTTATTATCTATTCTTTTTAACTCTTTATAATCATCAACTTCTAAGAACCAAATTGCTTTTTTAATTATTAGATTAGTTAATATCTCTGCATTACTTCTGTCTTCTAAATCTATATAACCTAAATCAAATAATTTTAATAATGATTCTAAATGGTCAATACTATCATGCATATATTCTAATGCAGTTTTTGAATTCATATCATTATATAAATCTCTTAACTCTTCAATTAAAGGTGGATTTTTTTCTTTAAGTCTTAAATGTTCTGCATCATACTCAGCTGTAAATAGTTCTAATACAGGAGTAATAAGTACAGTGGAACTAGCACTTATAAATCTTCCTGATTCTGTAAAAATATCAGGTTCCTCTACACCTTTTTGTTTTGCAATATTTTTTAATGTGAAAATTACATCATTTGCAAACTCTTGTAAATGGTATTGTGCCGTTCTATGAAATTGAGAATATTCTACTGCTAATCCTCCACCAATATTTATTGCAGATAAATTAACAGCACCAAGATTTTTAAGTTCAGCATAGATATGACCAGATTCTTTTAAAGCATTTTTTAAAGGTTTAATTGTTTCCATTGATGAACCAATATGAAAATGTATCATTGTAAGAATATTAGCTAAGTTGTTCTCTTCAAGCATCTCAAATGCCTCAAGAATTTCTGTAGAACTTAATCCAAATTTTGCATCAATACCACCAGATTTAGCCCAAGCTCCACCACCTGAATTGAAAAGTCTAACTCTAATACCAACATTTGGTGTTGGTAAAGAGGTTTCTTTTTCCACTTCAAGTATAGTTTCTAGTTCATTTAAACCCTCTATAATAATAGTTATATCATGCCCCATTTGTTTTGCAATAAAACCTAAATGAATCATCTCTTTATCTTTAAATCCATTTACTGTAATTGGTGCACCAAACTTATTATAAGTCATTGCTAAGAAAAGCTCAGCTTTACTTCCTGCTTCTAAACCATAATTGTATTTTTCTCCTGCTTTTACAAGAGGTAATATAAAATTTGGAAGTTGGTTAACTTTTAAAGGGAAAACAGCATTAAATTTACCCTTGTAATTATACTCTTTAATAGCATTTGAATATAGAGTATAAAGTTTGTTTATTTGCTTCTCTATTAAGTGTGGAAACCTAAAAAGTAGGGGTCCTTTATAATCTTTTTCTCTAATATCTTTTACCATATTTATTAAAGAAGGTTTAGAGGCATAGTTTAATTTTACTACTCCATCTTCTATAATAAAATTGTCGTCAGCCCAGATATCAATACCATAATTTTCCAATCTAAAAATCCTCTAATTTGATTGTTTTTTCTTCTTGCGTTTTAATATTTTTTGTATAAATAGTTCCATCATTTAATTCATTTTCACCAACTAATGCAACAATTGTTGCTCTACACTTTTCTGCAAGTTTAAAGTGTTTTCCAAAACCTCTAGGTGTATATTCCATAAAAGTTTTTGTATTATCTCTTTTTTTGGTTGCAATTTGGGTCAAGGTGTTTAAAGCCTCTTCATTTAATGCACCTAAATATATTACATCTTTCTTTTCTTCTTTTATTTTTACTAGTTCTAGAAGTCTTTCTATACCTATTGCAAAACCTATTCCAGGAGTTGCTCTTCCTCCTAAAAACTCAACAAGTCTATCATATCTTCCTCCACCTGCTATTGCACTTTGTGCTCCAATTTCACTTGAAGTAAATTCAAAAGCAGTTTGAGAATAGTAATCTAAACCTCTAACTAAATTAGTATCAATCTCATATTCAATGTTATTGAAATCTAAAATCTCTTTTAACTTTTCAAAATCAGTATCACATTTTTCACATAAATTATTAGTGATTTTTGGAGCATTGTATAATAGTTTTTGACAGTTTTCAATTTTACAATCAAGAACTCTTATTGGATTTGTTTCAATACGTCTATTACAGTCTTCACATAACTCTTCTTTTATATTTGTTAAATACTTAACTAGCTTATCTCTATACACTGGCATACATGTTGGACACCCTAATGAGTTTAGTTGTAATTTAAATCCTATTTGGAAAAAATCAAGAATATCTTTTATCATCATAATGATATTTGCATCTTCATAAACTGAACTTACTCCAAATACTTCACAACCAAATTGGTGAAATTCTCTTAATCTTCCTTTTTGAGGTCTTTCATATCTAAACATTGGACCATAATAGTACCATCTATAAGTTCCACCAGCTCTGTCAAACTTGTTTTGAACAAAGCTTCTTACTACTCCTGCTGTTCCTTCAGGTCTCAGACATACGTCATTCTCACCTTTGTCAATAAATTGATACATCTCTTTATTTACAATATCTGAACTCTCTCCAACTGATCTTTTAAAAAGTGCAGTTTCTTCTAAAATAGGTGTTTCTATATATGTAAATCCATAGTTTTTTGCAATTCTTGATGCATTTTCTACAAAATATGTAAATAACTCACTATCATCACCTAATATATCATTCATTCCTCTTAAGCTTTGAATATTAGCCATTAATAAAATCCTCAATCTTTTTTGAAATCTCTTCAATGCTTAAACTAGCATCTATAAAAATATAATTTAAATTTAATTGTTTAATTGTTCTTTTCATTCTATCTTGTATGTCCAATAGATAATCAATTCCTCTTGACTCGATAGAATCATTTGTTTTACCTTCTAATCGCTTTGTTAACTCTTCTTTTGACAACTCTAATAGGATAACATGGGATGGTAAAGTATTTGATGTTGCTATAAGATTTAGTGTTGTTACTATCTCTATTGGCATATTAGATGCATAAGCTATACCACTTATAATACTTCTATCACTAATTACCATCTTATATTCATTCGGTTTTATAACCTCTTCGATGTGTTCTGCTCTATCTGCTAGAAAAAGAAACATCTCTGCAACTTTACTTTTTGCTTCTCCATTTAAAGCCATAGCTCTTAATTTAAGACCTATTTCTGTACCACCAGGTTCTTTGGTGAAAATAGCCTCTGGATGGTTTACTTTTAGGATATCAAGTTGAGTTGATTTTCCGGCTGTATCTATCCCCTCAATTACTGCATACATTCTAATACCTTTTGTGGAACTAAGTGCTCAAATTTACCATTAAACCGAATTATCTCACGCACAATTGTAGATGAAACAAAGGCATTTTCTAGTGTTGGCATAAGATAAAGTGTTTCAAGTTTTTTATTTATTGATGAATTCGCATATCCCATTTGTAATTCATACTCAAAATCTGAAACAGCTCTAAGCCCTCTAATAATAGTATTTATTTTAAGTTCACTTGCTAAATCAACTAATAAAGTATCAAATCCAATAACCTTAACTTTTTGCATATCTTTTGTTGCAGCTTGAGCAAAAGCTACCCTTTTTTCATGGGAAAACATAGGGCTTTTCATCTCACTTTTTGCAACTGCTATAATCACTTCATCAAAAATATATGTAGCTCTTTTAATAATATCCATATGACCGTTGGTTATAGGATCAAAAGTACCACTATATATCGCTTTTCTATACGTTGTTGTATTATTATTAACCTGCATATTTATTTCCATCTTTCATATAAGTTATGCTCAATTTTAAGTAAATCGTACCATTTACCAATCATAAAGTCTTCCATTAATTCTAATGAGTTTTGTTTTGAATAGTATGCTAAAACAGGAGGTGCAATTGTTACTCCTAATTGAGAAAGTTTGTGCATATTTTCAAGTGCAATAGTTGAAAAAGGCATTTCTCTAGGTGCAAGTACTATTTCTCTTTTTTCTTTTAACATTACTGTAAAAGCTCTTGTGATTAGATTATCTGAAATCCCTACGGAACATTTTGCCAAAGTATTCATAGAACAAGGTAATATTATCATCTTTTCAGTTTTAAATGAACCTGAAGAAATAGGAGCTTCAATCTGATTTTCTTTAAATATGTGAATTTTTTCGTTCTCTTTAAAAAGTTTTGTAATATCAATACCTTCTTCAAGTTTTAAAGCTTTTTTTGCACTTTTTGAAAATACAGCAAACACTTCAATACTTTCTGGTAAGTTCTGTATAAATTTAATTCCAAGTTTTGAACCGCTAGAACCGGTTATAGCTACAACTAATTTCACTTTTAAAACCTTCATTAGTTTTTATATTAAGGTTTAGATATTAGCCAAAAATCCCTTTATTTTCAAAAACCAAAAAAAATTAATAAAAAAATTATAAAACTTTTTAAAATTTAACCAATTCTTAAGAAAAGTATAAGATGAAACTGTATATCATTTTGTATAATAAAAAACTATATATAAGTTTACATATTGTATGATATTTATATATAAATTTATAATTTTGTAAAAGGAATAAAGATGTCTAAAATATTCAGTTTTGTAAGAGTTAACAATAACAATGAGTCGTATACTAAAACACAAAAGAAGGGGTTGTCTGATTATAAAAGCGTTAACAATATTTCAGTTTATAAAGAGATTGAAATTGAGATAGATACTCCTGATGATGAAAAAAATATGTTGAATTTTCTAAAAAGTTGTGAATCTTCATCTACACTTTTAGTTTATGATTTAAATGTTTTTGGAAGAACAATTGAAACTATTTTAGAGATTGTTAGATTTTTACTTTCTAATAAAATTAGAATTATTGTTGTAAAACAAAATCTTGATTTAGTAGATGATAAAGATATGTTAACCCAAATGATTTTAGGTGTAATATCTATGACAGTTAATTTAGAAAAAGATTTAATGAGCTTAAGAACTAAAGAAGCACTTACTGCAAAAAAATTAAAAGGTGAAAGTTTAGGTAAACCAAAAGGAACGATACAAAAATCTAAATTTGATAAACAAAGAGATAAAATTGAAGAATTATTAGCAGTAGGATTATCAGTTAGAAAAATTGCTAAACTTTTAGGTTATAATAATCATATTGGATTAAATAATTATGTTAAGAAAAGAAATATTAGACATAACTTGCCAAACACTTTAGATATAGCAAGTTGAAACAATAATAAAAAAGAGTAGCTATGTTTGCAATATATAATAACAATGGACTTAGTTTTAGAAGTACAGTAGATAATCTTTATAGTTTGTCAAATGTTGATTCAATTGCAAAAGTTAGAAATAATGTAAATGAAGGTCTACCAAAAGATCATTCAACTAGACCTAAAAAAAGACTTTATGAAAATGATAAAGTAAATGAAGCTACTCAAATCTATAGAGATATTGCAAATATTGATACCTCTGAGCAAATATTTCATGTAAAAGATTTGATGACAAAAGATGTTATTGTACTAAATCAAGATAATACTCTTCAAGAAGCTTATAACCTTATGGAAGAAAAAGATATACGACAAATTCCCATATTAGATACAAATGAAAACAATAAGATAATAGCAATGATAAATCAAAAAGATATTTTGAATTCAATACTAAATGATTTAGAATATGTAAATACTACTTTAAGAAGACCTCTTTCTAGTTTTGATTTAGGAGAAGTAATTACAGCTGATCCTATAACTGATATAAGAAGAGTAGCAAAAGTTATGGTTGATTTTAGTTTAACAGCTATCCCTATTGTTGATCAGGATGATAATCTTGAAGGAATAGTTTCAAGAGCTAATATTTTAAAAGCTGTTGCAAATACTCCCCCTCTACAAATCTGGAGCTAAAAGATTTTTTTATATTTATAAAAGCTTTAATTATAAATTTTTTTTATATAATTCGCCCATGAATAAAATTTATGGATTATTGTTATGTATGATTGTTGCAGGAATTGCAACGTTATTTCAAGTTATATACCTATAGGTTCAGTTGCCATTGCCATCATTTTAGGAGCTATTTTAGGAAATAGCATTACTATACCTTCAAAATTTGCATCAGGCATAACTTTTGCTGAAAAGTCACTTCTTTCATTTTCTATTGCTTTAATGGGAATAAATTTAGATTTTAATGTATTAAATGCATTAGGTGCAAATACGATTCTTATAATTGTAATCTCTTTAATTGCTACAATATTTTTTGCTTTGTATGTATCAAAAAAACAAGATTTTGATAAAAAGTTAGGATTAATTTTAGGTATAGGAAATGCAGTTTGTGGAAGTGCTGCAATAGCTGCAACAAAAGATATAGTAAAACTTAATAAAGAAAAATCTGCTTTAGCAATAGCTATTGTAAATTTATTAGGTACAGCAGGACTTTTTATTTTGCCTTTTATTGGATTGTTATTAGGATTTAATGATATTGAAATAGGTATTTTGTTAGGTAACACTTTACAATCCGTAGGTCATGCAGTTGCTGCAGGATTTGGAGTAAATGAAACAGTAGGACAAAGTGCAACTATTGTTAAGATGGGAAGAATTTTACTTTTAACACCGGTTATTATTTGGTTAATATTTTTTATTTCAAAAAAAAATACAAAAAGTGCCAAAAATACAAAAAGATTTCAAATACCTCTATTTATATTAGGATTTATTTTCTTTTCAATTATTGCATCAATACAGGTTTTGCCACAAAATATAATAGATTATATATCTTTAGTCTCAAAAATATCTTTACTTTTAGCTATGAGTGCCATAGGATTAAAAATAAGTTTTAAAGCAATTAAAGAAAGTGGTTGGGATGCTTTGGTTTTAGCCGGATATATTTTTAAGTTTCAAATATTACTTTCAATTGTTTTAATAGCAATATTTTAATATAATTTTCATTTATAAAATTATAAATGGAAAGATATGTCAAAAAAAATAAAAATTGATTCATTATATGAAAAATTAGTAAATGAAGAAGATGCTAGAGTTTGTAAAGCAATTGATGAAAGTGCTTGCAAAGTAGTTCCTGGTAATTTTTTTATTACAATCATTAGTTACTTTTTTAATAAATTAGCAGATTCTGTTGCTAATGCTAAAATTGTTTTACCTTGGATAATGGAAAGTTTAAATGTCCCAATTTTTTTAATCTCATTTTTAGTTCCAATAAGAGAATCAGGTTCTTTATTACCCCAGTTGGTAATTGCCGCATATATAAGAAAAATGCCTATAAGAAAAAATATTTGGGTTTTAGGAAGCTTTGGACAAGCATTATGTATGATAGGTATTGCAATAGTTGCAATAACATTAGAGGGGATTGCTGCTGGTTATGCAATTATAGGTTTATTGATACTTTTTAGTTTAGCAAGAGGATTAAGCTCTGTTGCTGCAAAAGATGTTGTTGGAAAAACAATTCCTAAAACAAGAAGAGGTGCATTAAACGGATGGTCAGCAAGTGCAGCTGGTATTTTAGTTATAGCTCTTGGGATTTATTTCTTGATAAATGGTGAAAAACCATTTTCCCCTTCTAACTTTGCTGTATTATTAAGTTTAGCTGGTCTTTTTTGGATAATAGCAGGTATTGTATATAGTCGTATTAAAGAGTTTGATGGTGAAACAGAAGGTGGTGGGAATGCTGCTGTTGTTGCTTTTAAAAAATTGTCTATTTTAAAAACAGATAATAATTTTAGGCTTTTTGTTATAACAAGAGCATTGTTTTTATGTTCTGTTTTAAGTGCACCATTTTATGTTGTTTTAGCACAAAAAAATTCAGATTCAAATACTTATTTATTGGGATTATTTATTTTATCAAGTGGGATGGCAAATTTATTTTCAGCTCCAATATGGGGAAAGTTTTCTGATATTTCAAGTAGAAAAGTGATGATTTATGGAGCTTTGATTTGTAGTGTATTAGGTATATTTATTTTTTTTATGGATATGTATTTTCAATCATTATTTTCAATAATATGGGTTATGCCTATTTTATATTTTATTCTTAGTATTGGATATCAAGGTATTCGTATAGGAAGAAAAACATATTTAGTTGATTTAGCTGAAGGAAATAAAAGAACAGATTATGTAGCTGTTAGTAATACTTTAATAGGAATTATTTTACTTTTCAGCGGATTAATCGGAACATTAAGTAGTATTATTAGTCTAGCAGGAGTTATATTGTTTTTATCTATTTTGGGAATAATTGGTATTATTCTAGCTTTAAAATTACCAGAGATTGAATAGTTTTTTATATTAGCTAACAAATAATTAATAGATATATTTTATAATACTTTCTAGATATGTAATGTACGGAGAGTATATTGAAAGCATTAAGAGTTTTAATTTTAAAAGATTATGATACTTCCATTATAAGAATTATTAACATTCTTGAAAGAAATGGATTTTATTTAGATATATGCGATAATGTAAATGAATTTTTGGAATACACTTATTATAATCATTATGATTTATATATTATAGATATTGATGATAGAAATAAATCTAGATTTAAACTAATTAAACTTTTAAATGAATATCAAGATAAAACAATGAAATTAGTTATAGCTAGAAGACCAAATATAATTAAAGCTTCATTTCTTTACGGTTGTGATGAATGTATTGTTAAAAGTATAGATGAAAATGAATTGCTTTTAAGAATAAAAGCTTTGATCAGAAGAGAATATAAAGTTCATTCAGATTTAATTAGTTTATCTAATAATTTGGTTTATGATATCTTTAGAAAAAAAATCTTAAAAAATAAATCTGAAATATTAATAGGTGAAAAACCTTTACAAATAATAGCTTACCTTCTTAAGTATAGAGGACTTTTTGTAAGTTCAAAAAATCTAGAAAATGGTGTATATCCTGCAAATTCAAATAATAAAAACGGTTCAATCAGATTTCATGTTCATAAAATTAGACAAGTTATTGGAGAAGATTTAATCATATCAAATAGAACTAATGGTTATAAGATTAATATTCAATAATTTTATGGGTCATTCTAAAGTAGTTTAGGAGTATAACTCTTTCAGAAAATTAGTAGGAGGAGACTGATTGAGTTAAAATATGGATTTGTCTTTAAAATGACCGTTGAAAGAATTGTAAGATTAGATTGTTAATTTTCTGTTTGATTAAAAAATCAATTATCTTTTTTTAAGCTAATTCTAATCTTGAACCTTAATACTCACTTCAAATACTTTATTGTAAAATACTCAACTTTTAAAAATTGGAGATGTAATGAAAGTATTATTGATTAAAGATGTAAAAGGTACTGGTAAAGCTGGTGATGTTAAAGATGTTAAAGATGGATATGGTAAAAATTTTTTAATAGCAAAAGGTTTTGCTCTTCATGCAACTGAAGAAGTTTTAGCAAATTATGCAGAAGAACAAAAAATAAAAGCGGAACAAGAAGCAAAAGAGATTGCTGAAGCTAACGAATTAGCAGAAAAGTTAAATGCTACAAAACTTACAATTAAACATAAAGTTGGAGCAAATGGACATTTAATTGGTTCTGTGACAAATAAAGAGATTAGTGAATCTCTACAAGAAGAGTTTAATATTGAAATTGATAAAAAAGCTATTACATTAAAAAATAAAATAAAAGCTACAGGAATTTTCGATGTTGATTGTAAACTAGGGCATGGAGTTCATGCTACACTAAAAGTAGATATAATTGGAGAATAATTAATGTTTGAAGCAACAACGATACTTGCATACAAAGGTCAAGGTGAAGCTGTTATAGGTGGAGATGGTCAAGTTACATTTGGAAATGCAGTTCTAAAAGGAAATGCAACAAAGATTAGAAAATTGTATAAAGATCAAATATTAGCTGGTTTTGCAGGTAGTACAGCTGATGCTTTTAACCTTTTTGATATGTTTGAAGGACATTTAGAATCATCTAAAGGTGACCTTTTAAAAGCTGTAGTTGCTTTTTCTAAAGAATGGAGAAAAGATAAAGTTTTAAGAAGATTAGAAGCGATGATGATTGTATTAAATAAAGAAAATATCTTTATTCTGTCAGGAACAGGTGATGTAGTAGAGCCAGAAGATGGAAGTATAGCTTCAATTGGTAGTGGTGGTAACTTTGCCATTTCTGCTGCTAGAGCTTTAGCTAAACATTCTGATTTAAAGCCTGTTGATTTAGTAAAAGAATCACTTATGATTGCAGGTGAACTTTGTATTTATACAAATCAAAATATTAAAATATTAGAGATAGAGGATTAATATATAATGGAATTAACACCAAAGCAGATTGTATCTTATTTAGATGATTATATTATTGGTCAAAATGATGCTAAAAAGACAATCGCTCTTGCTTTAAGAAATAGATTTAGAAGAATGAATGTATCTCCTGAGTTAAGAGAAGAGATTATGCCTAAAAATATTCTTATGATAGGTAGTACAGGGGTTGGTAAAACCGAGATAGCAAGAAGACTTGCTAAAATGATGGGATTACCATTTATAAAAGTGGAAGCATCAAAATATACAGAAGTTGGTTTTGTAGGTCGTGATGTAGAATCTATGATTAGGGATTTAGTTTTTGAATCAATTAATTTAGTTACAAGAGAGTTTGAAGAAAAAATTAAAGATAAAATTGGTGAAGAAATAAATAGACAAATAATTGAAAAATTAGTTCCCCCTTTACCAGATGGTGCAACTGATAGCGCTAGAGAATCATTTATTAAAACATATAATAAAATGGAAGAAAAATTACTTTCAGGACAATTAGATGAAAGAGTAATTGAAATTGAAATTCCTAGAAAAACCCATGTAGAGATTATTGATTCCTCTATGCCAATGGATATGTCTTCTATGCAAGAGAGTCTAAATAAAATGCTAGGTGGCTTAAATAAAGAAAAAATCAAAAAAGAAGTTAAAATAAAAGATGCTAAAATTCTTTTAAAAGAAGTAGCAGGAGATAAACTTTTAGATCAAGAAGCTATTAAAATCGAAGCTATAAAAAGAGCAGAAAATGGTGGAATTATCTTTTTAGATGAAATTGATAAAATTGCTACTGGAACAAAATCTCAAAATCAAGACCCAAGTAAAGAGGGTGTACAAAGAGATTTATTACCAATTGTTGAAGGAAGTTCTGTTCATACAAAATTTGGACAAATAAAAACAGACCATATTTTATTTATAGCAGCTGGTGCTTTTCATGTTTCTAAACCATCTGATTTATTACCTGAACTTCAAGGAAGATTTCCTTTGAGAGTTGAGTTAGATAATTTAGATGAAGAATCATTATATAAAATATTAACAAATACAAAAAATTCTTTATTAAGACAATATCAAGCATTATTAAAAGTTGAAGATGTAGAATTAGAGTTTACAGATGATGCTATTAGAGCTTTTGCTAAGTATTCTGTAAGTGCAAATGAAAAAACAGAAGATATAGGAGCAAGAAGACTTCATACAGTTATTGAGAAAGTGATAGAAGATATTTCATACGAAGCTGATGAGAGAGCTGGTGAAAAAGTTATTATTACAAAAGAGCTTGTTGAAGAAAAACTTGATGATATTGTAGATAATGAAGATACAGCAAGGTATATTTTATAAAAAAATACAGTTTAAAACTGTTATTATTTTTTTTTAGATAAAATTTAGGAAACAACAACAGGGAGATAGAAATGAGAGTAGTAACCTTTTGTGATATAGATGAATCGGTAATTGATTCAAAACATACAATAGAAAATTTTCAAAGTGGATGTTCAGGTGAGGCACAAATTGCAATATTGGATATTAATTCAATATTTGATTTTGAAGAAAATAAACATGAAGCTTGTGCAGATAAATTTACAACTATTGCAATAGTTGAAGATGATAGTGATTATGATGCTTTTAAAAATTTTGGTATCGATGCTTGGATTAAAGCTGATGATTTTTCAGATATTAATGAGCTTATAAATTTAATTGAAAAAAGGCTTTTCTCATAATTATTGATACACACTGTCATTTAGACAATAAACAATACTATGAAGATATTGATGAGGTAATATCAAGGGCGTTAGAGCATGGTGTAAAAGGTTTCTTGATTCCTGGTGCTGATTATGATGATTTACCTCAAGCAGTAATGTTAGCTGAAAAATATGATGAAGTATATTTTGCAGTAGGTACTCACCCTTATGATATGGAACAATATGATGAAAATATATTAGAAAAATATATTAACCATCCTAAATGTATTGCTGTTGGTGAATGTGGTTTAGACTACTTTAGACTCCCTGAAGATGAACTTGAAAAAGAGCAAACTAAAAAGAAACAAAAAGAGGTTTTTGCAGCTCAAATTGAGTTTGCAAAAAAAGTAAATAAACCTCTAATAGTACATATTAGAGAAGCATCTAATGATTCAAGAGAAATACTTGTTAATCATAATGCAAATGAAGTAGGTGGAGTATTACATTGTTTTAATGCAAGTGAGCATCTACTGCCACTTGCTGAACATAATTTTTACTTTGGTATAGGTGGTGTTTTAACTTTTAAAAATGCCAAAAAACTTGTAGAGATATTACCTAAAATTCCACAAGAAAAAATTATTATTGAAACTGATGGACCATATTTAACTCCACACCCACATAGAGGAAAAAGAAATGAACCTTTTTATACTACTTTTGTTGCGGATAAAATATCAGAGTTATTAGATATAGATAGACGAGAGGTTGAAGAACTTACCACAAACAATGCAAAAACCTTATTTAAGCAGTTTTCTAAAATTATTTAGATAAAATATTACCTATTTTAAGAAATAGGATAGAATTTGAGAAAAATATTATTTGTTCTTTTAATTTTCTCTGCTTATTTAAATGCGACACTTACAGGTTCTAATTTTACACAAAGAGATTTAGAAATTTTAGAGGATTTAGATATAAATCCATCTTTTATTACAGATTATAAACTGCAAGAAGTATATGAGAGATTACAATATAAAACAAGTTTAGACCATTATATTCAAAAAATGGAAGATGCTTCTATTTTTATACCAAGAATAAAAGAGATCTTAAGAGAAGAATCTATACCTGATTCATTTTTATATATGGCAATGGCTGAATCAAACTTTACAATTGATGCAAGGTCAAATGCAAGGGCAACTGGACTTTGGCAATTTATGTATGCTACAGGGAAAAGATATGGCCTTGATAGTAATATCTATGTTGATGAAAGAATGGATTTAGTAAAATCTACAGTAGCAGCAACAAAATATTTAAAAGCTTTACATGATAGATTTGGCAAATGGTATTTAGCTGCTATAGCATATAATTGTGGTGAAGGAAGAGTTGTAGAAGCTCTTACTAGAGCTACCATTGATCTTTATGTACAAAAATATCCGAAAGAAAAAAATAGTAAAAAAATAAAAGAATATAGAAAAGTAATTAGAGATTATCAACAAAGAAGAGCTAGATTTTATAGTTTAAGAGATGTATATAGAAAGGTTCAAAAACTTCATATAGAACCTGAATTAGAATTTCTTTTAAGAGAACAAAAAAATCTTAGCAGACAATATTTACCAAGAGAGAGTAGACGATATATTAGAAAAATTATCTCTTTAGGGATGATGAACTCTAAAAATTTTATTAAAGAGTATGAAAATTCACATTTATTAAATATGGGTATTTCAAAAACAATTGCAACTGTACCTGTAAAAGGTGGTTTACACCTTAGAAATATTGCAAAAGTTATTGATATGTCTTATCGTGAGCTATTAGATTTAAATAAACATATTAAACAATCAATTATTCCACCTACAAAAAACTATTACACAATTAATATCCCATATGATAAGTTAACACTATTTAATAAAAATAGTAGTTTAATTGAGGATACTAAGTATGCAATTCATGTAGTTAGACGTGGAGATACTTTATATGATATTTCAAGAAAATATAAAGTGCCATTGAAGCTTATTAAAACCCATAATCATTTAAAAACTTCAAGATTATCTATAAAACAAAAAATTGTTTTACCAATACCTAGTGATATGTTAGGAAAGGTCGATTTTAAAACTTTTAGTGATAGAAAAAGAGTTAAAAAATATATAGTAAAAAATGGAGATTCTTTATATTCTATCGCAAAAAAATATAAGATTAATGTAAACAAACTTATGAGAGATAATAAATTAAAAACTACACTTTTAAGAATAGGAGATAGTATTGTTATTCGATAAATATAAATTGCCACTTTTGATTGTTTCTTTCTCTTCAATTGTTCTTTTTAGTGGATGTTCAGAGAAAAGTAGAACTATAAGTTATTATACTAGTAATTCAAATTCAAAAGTTTATAAGGATATTCCAAAAGAAAAGATTAGAAATTCAAAAGCTATGCATAGAGCAACTATGAGACCTTATAAAATTGCAGGAAAATGGTATTATCCAACATTAGCAAAAGTTGGCGATGTACAAAGAGGTATTGCTTCATGGTATGGACCAAATTTTCATGCTAAAAAAACTTCTAATGGAGAAGTTTATAATATGTATGCAATGACAGCTGCTCATAAAACACTTCCTATGAATACAATGGTTAAAGTAGATAATTTAGATAATGGGAAATCAACCATAGTTCGAATCAATGATAGAGGACCTTTTGTTAGTGGAAGAATAATTGATTTATCAAATAAAGCTGCTCACGATATAGATATGGTTGGAAGAGGAACTGCTAATGTTAAAGTTACAGTTTTAGGTTTCCATGCAAAAATTGCAAAAACAAAACAAGAAAAAGCTGAAACAGCTACTGTTGGTAAATATTATGTTCAAGTTGGTGCATTTAGAAGAGCAGAGGGTGCACAGATTACAAAAAGAAAATTTGAAATGATTCTTGAAGATAGGTATAATGTAATAATAAAAGAGGGTGTTTATTCAGGACAACCAATTAACCGTGTATGGGTTTCAGGTTTCAGATCAGAAGAAGAAGCAAGAGACTTTAAAAAGAATAATGATCTTAATACTGCAATGATAATTGCTGAATAGGAAAAAGAATGACAGAATTAACTAGAAAAACAAAAGAAACAGATATCTTCTGTAAAGTTGATATTAACGGTTGTGGTAACTCTAAAATAGAAACTGGAGTTGGTTTTTTTGATCATATGTTAGAAGCATTATCAAAGCATAGTGGTGTTGATATTGAGTTGACTTGTAAGGGTGATTTACATATTGATGCACATCATAGTGTTGAAGATTGTGGTATTGTTTTAGGAAAAGCTTTAAAAGATGAGATTTTCCCTATAAAAAATGTTGAAAGATATGGAAATGCAACTGTTGTTATGGATGAAGCTTCAACAACTTGTGCTTTAGATTTATCAAATAGACCTTTTTTAGTGTATGAAGTAAATATTACTGGCAAAGTTGGTACATTTGATGTGGAATTAGCTGAAGAGTTTTTTCATGCTTTAGTTATGAATTCTGGAATTACTTGTCATATTATAAATGATAGAGGAAGAAATAAACATCATATTTTGGAAGCTAGTTTTAAAGCTTTTGCAGTTGCTTTAAGAAGAGCAATGGTAATAAATGAAAAACTTGGAGTACCTAGTACAAAAGGTGTTTTATGATTGAATTAATTGTTCTTGATGTTGATGGTACATTAACTGATGGAGGAATAACTTATACAAATAGTGGGGAAGAGTTAAAAACATTTGATGTCTCAGATGGTTTAGCAATAGCAACATGGACAAAAAAACTTAATAAAAATGCAGCAATTATTACTGGACGAAAATCTTTAATAGTAGAAAAAAGAGCAAAAGAGTTAGGTATAAAACATCTTTATCAAGGTGTTCACAATAAAGATGAAGTATTAGAAAATATTTTAAAAGAAGAAAATATTTCTTGGAGTCAAGTTGCAGCTATTGGTGATGATTTAAATGATTATAAAATGTTAAAAAAAGCGGGTTTGTCTTTTACTCCTTTTACTGGTTCAAATTATATTAAAGAGATAGTAAATATAGTTTGTAATTCATCAGGTGGAAAAGGTGCAGTTAGAGAGATGATTGAATTTATAGTCAAAGAAGATGGTATTGAAGAGGATTTTATTAAAGTATGGTTATAAGAATATTTGTATTTGTTCTTTTTAGTTTATCAGTTATAGGTTATTTTATGCCTGTTGAACAAAGGGCTAAAAAAGATGCTGACAAAGATAGACCTTTATTAACATTTGTTGACTCAACTATGTATACTTTAAATACTGATAGTATGAATAGAATTATATTTACTAAAGAGGCTATTAGATATAAAAATAGAGATGTTATGCATGATGGTTCCTTGATGCTTAAAAGTATTGACAATGACAATCAAGAGATTACTGATACTTTACTGGCGGATCTTATTATAAAAAGAGGAGATAATTTTAAGTTTATAAATGATGTTCAATTTACTAGAAATGATTATATGACTTTAAATACCAATGAATTATTGTATAATGCCGAAACAAAAATAGCAACAAATACCTTACCCTTTGAAGGAACTTATTTTAATAACTATTTAGAGGGTGAAAATATGTATTTAGACTTAAATAATTATTATATGAATGCGTTAAAAACGCATTTTGAAATTGAGATAGAGAAAAAAGGAAATTAATAATATGAAATTTTTATTTGTAGTTTTTATATTAACTACTATGCTTTTTGCAGCAACAGAAAAACTTATAATAGATGCTAAGCATTTTGAAACAAATGATGCTACAGGATTAACAATATTTACGGGTAATGTAAAACTTTTAAAAGTAAAAGATAAGTTAAATTCTCAAAAGCTAGAAATATATATGAAACCTAATAGTAAAGGTAAAGCAAAACAACCTATAAAATATATTGCTACAGGAAATGTAGATTTTGAGATACACTCTAATGGTAAAGTCTATAAAGGTAGAGGTAAAAAAGTAATTTACAATCCAAATACACAAGAGTACACAGTTATTGGGGATGGTTATATAAAAGAAGAAGTTGAACAAAGAGAGCTTATTGGTGAAAAAATCTATATAAATCAATTAACTGGGAATGCTAGAGTTGTTGGAAAAGAAGATAAGCCAGTTAGATTTATCTTAAATATTGATAGCGGGTCGAATAACTAATGAAAATAGTAGATGCAAAATTTTTAACGTCAGCTCAAAGTATAGTTGATTCGCCAAGTCCAGATAAAGCGGAAGTGGCTTTTTTAGGTAGAAGTAATGTTGGAAAATCATCGTTATTAAATACTTTAACAAATAGAAAAGGCTTAGCAAAATCTTCTTCTACTCCAGGTAAAACACAATTAATAAACTATTTTGATATTAAGTTTAAAACCCAAAATGAAGAGTTACCTTATATTTATGCAAGATTTGTTGATTTACCTGGATTTGGCTATGCAAGAGTATCAAAAAGTCTAAAAAAAGAGTGGAATAAGAATTTAACTGGATATTTGGAACAAAGACCATGTTTGCAGATTTTTGTACATTTAATTGATGCAAGACATCCAGAGTTGGATATAGATAAAAATGTGGATGAATTTTTAGCATCAATTAAAAGAGGTGATCAAATTATAATTCATGCTTTTACAAAAATTGATAAATTAAAGCAAAATGATCTACAAAAACTTAAAAGAGCATACCCACAAGGTATATTTGTGTCAAACCTTAAAAAAAGAGGCTTAGATCAATTACAAAATGCAATAACAGGATATCTTTTTGGAAATTAATTTTTTTAAACCAGATGTAACGCATATTAAAGAGATGCAAGAGTTAGTACAAGAAGAAGTAGATAAAGGTATTATTTTACTTCGAACAGAAGATGAAATGGCTAATACAATTAGATCTTACACTGTTGTAGAAGTAGATGGAAAGATAGCAGGATTCACAGCTTTACATATACATTCTATTAGATTGTCTGAGGTTAGAAGTTTAGTTGTTTCAGAAAAATATAGAGGTCTAAAATTAGGTAAAAAACTTGTTGAAGCCTGTATTACAGAAGGTAGAAAACTAGGTTTACAACAAATTTTATCTCTTACTTATCAAAAAGGTTTTTTTGAGAGTTTAGGATTTTATGAAATTGAAAAAGATAAGATACCAGAACATAAAATTTGGGCTGATTGTATTCGATGTAAACATTTCCCTGTCTGTGAAGAAATAGCTATGGTTTACGACTTATAAGGTTACCTTTTAAAAGGTAACCTTTTTTTATTTTAAAATATATTTTATTTGATTTTTTATAATAACGGGAACAAAAAACATAGATACTATATAGGAGATTAATGTTCCACCAATTAGTGCAACACCTAATCCTCCAAATACTGCATCTGTAGCTAAGAGTGAAGAAGCAAAAACCATTGTAAGTACAGTAAGTATAATTGGTTTTGATCTTGTTGCAGTTGCTTTTGCTATAGCCTCATTTATTGATAATCCTTTTTCCTCAACTAATTGTTTAGTAAAATCAATAATTAAAGTAGAATTTCTTGAGTTTATACCAATTAAACCAATAAATCCTATTAAAGATGTTGCTGTTAGATAAAAAGTATCGGTAGTTATTAAGTCCATGATTATATGAGCAAATATAACTCCTATAATAGAAATAAAACTAGCTAATACAATTCCTCCTGAAACAGCAAAGTTTTTATAGTAAACAACCATTAGGAAGAAAATTAATACTAAAGCAATTATAAAAGCTCCACCTAAATCAATAAATGTGTCAATTGTAACTTTTAACTCTCCATCCCAAATAAGTTTAAATGTTTCATTTGTATTTTTATCTTTAAATTCAAGATTTAATAGGTTTGAACGACTTACTTCATAGTTAGTATTGAAATTGTTTAAAAACTCATCTCTTGCATCTAACAAGGGATATATTTGACTATCTTTATCAGTTTCAGCAATAACATTTATCATAGGATTTAAATCTTTTGATGTTAGAGTTGGTTCCTTTATAGTTTTTCTAACTTCTATTAATTCAGTTAATGGAATATTAAATCCATTTTTATTTACAAGTTTTAGAGTTGATAGTTTATTTAAAATATCCTCTTTTTTATTTGAGTCAAATAATCTTTGATTATCAAGTCTTAAAAATATTGGTATTTGACTTTGTGAGTCTTTTTCATTTACAACTGATAGTACAACTCCCTCATATGCTATATAGATTATATTTTTTACTTGTTCTAATGATAAACCACTTTTTATAATTTTATTATTGTCTAAAATAATCTCATATTTGTCATATATATCATCAGCCATAATATCCACATCTACAAGAGTTTTTTGATTTTTAAGTACTTTTGCTACTTCAATAGCAAGTTTTTTTCTACTTTCAAAAGAGTTCCCACCATATATTTCAGCAACAATTGAAGCAAGTACGGGAGGTCCCGCTGGTAATTCTATTAATTTTATATTTGCATCATATTTTGAACAACTTTGAAGTTCTTCTCTTATTGAACTTACAAAGTTATAGCTTGTCATATCTCTATCTTTTTTGATATTTACCATTATTTCAGCTTGAGATTGTTTATCTTTTAATGCACTTTGTTTAACCAAAGCAGCAAAATCAAGAGGTTGCCCTTCTCCAACGAATACAGAAACATCAGTTACTAAATCTTTCGATATAAGTTTTTTTGAAATACATGTTGTAACCTCTTTTGTTTCACTTACTGATGAACCATCTTTTAAATCAACATATACAGAAAAAGTATTAGAGTCCTTACTAGGTAACATTTTTGCTTTTACTATTTCAGTAGGAAAGGTTGCAATACTCAACATAAATAATACTAAGGTAATTAGATATACCATTAAAGTTTTTTTAGGGCTTTGAAGTATTTCATAAATAAATTTTTCTAGTTTCATTTTCAAGCCTTATAAAATTTTTTTAACTAAATATGGAGTAAATATATATGCTACTACAAGAGAAACAACTAGGGCTATAGGAACAAAAATAGGAAGAGGGTGCATAAATTGTCCCATCATACCTCCCACAAAAAACATTGGGAAAAATGTCATTATAATAGCAATTGTAGCTATATTTGTAGCATTTCCAATCTCATTTGTTGCATTTATAGATAAAGTTTTTATATCAGTTTTTCCTTTATCCTCTTTTTTATGCCTTACAATATTTTCAATTACAATAATTGCAGCATCAACTAGCATCCCTAAACTTACAATCAATGCAAAGAGTGTAATTCTATTAATAGTCTCTTCCATCAAAAAACCTATGAATAGAGTCAAAGATAATATCATAGGTACTAATAAAGATACTATCATAGCCTCTTTAAAACCTAAAGAGAAGATAAGTAAAATTGCAATAATAAGTATTGAGATTAAAAGGTTTTGCACAAGAGAGTTTACTGCATTATTTGCTGTATAACCATCATCTCTGGTAATAACGTATTTAATACCTTTTTCATTAAGTTGATTTTTTATTGAAGAGATATATTCAAAAATATTTTCATTTATAGTTACAGAGTTTGCCCCTTTTAGTTTTGATATTGTTAATGTAACTTGTTCAATTGCTGTTTCTTTTGTGTCTTTTTTATAAAGAAGTGCTTCTTTTTTATTTTGTTTATCATAACTTCTTGAGATAGATGCTATATCTTTTAAAAGAATAGGGGTATTATAATTATATGAAATTATTATATTTTCTAAATCTTCTTTTGATTCTATTGCATTTTTGATACTTAATACAGTTAGATTTTTATTGTTGTTATCAGAGTTGATATTTGGAGTAGTTAGTGATAAGGCTTTTATTTGATTTGCTATTTGCCCTAAAGATAAATTGTATGCTGCAATTTTATTTGCATTTACTTCAATATTGTATTGTTCTTTTTTCTCACCTTTTAAATCTACTAATGCTACTTTTTCTATTTTATTTATTTCATAAGCGATTTTACTTATTTCATTATAAAGTTTAGTTTGAGAAATATTATTATCTTTTGCAAAAAATGCGATAGTTGCAATTGGTATATCAGTATCTATATCCATTGTTTTTATAATTGGATTCATAGCCCCTTTTGGCATTTTATCCATATTTCTCATAACTTGGTCATAAAGTTTTAAATTTGATTCCTCTTTATCTTCTCCTATATAATATTGTACTTGTACAATACCCATTGAATCTTTTGCATATGAATAGATATGTTCTACACCTTTTATTTCACGAATCTTTTTTTCTAAGGGTTCAATAATTACTTTTTTTATTTCACTTGGTCTCGCTCCTGGTAATGCCACAATAACAGCTCCACCACTTACTTTTATTTGTGGATTTTCTTCTCTTGGCATAAATTCTAAAGAAATAAAACCCAATAAAAGTATAAATATACTTAAAATCAAAGTTAAAGGATGGTCTATAAATACTTTAGCAAGTCTTCCTGCTATATTTAATTGATTATTCATTTTTATCCAATACTAAGTTAATTTTACTATACATTCCAGGATATATATGTTTACCTTTTTTATCAAAAGAGATTTTAATAGTAAAAGAGTGAGTCATATTTTGTATATTTGGAATTATTGAAGCAATTTTACCTTTCGATTGTAGGTTTATAGATTCTATAAAAACATCAACCTCTTGTCCTATTTTTATTTTTCCTAAATTACTCTCATTTATATCAGTTTTAATTTTTAAACTATCTAAATCAGAAAGAATCATAGCCGGAGCACTAGGCATTGCCATCTCTCCACTTTTAATACTCTTTTTTATTATAAGTCCAGCATTTGGTGCTCTTATCTTTAAATATCTATATTGATATTTAACCTCTTTTACTTTTGCTTCAGCAATAGAAATCATATTTTTTATATTTTTTAGTTTTAACTCTAATTGTTCTAAATCATATTTAGGGATTAGATCTTTTTCATATAATCTTTTATATCTTTCATAGTTTGTTTTTACATTATCCAAATTATTTTGTTGTATTTGAAGATTTAATAAAGCTTCGCGGTTTTTACTATCAATATTTGAAGAATCTATTTCATAAAGTAAATCCCCTTTTTTTACAAAGTCTCCTTCATTTACATATACATTTTTTATAAATCCCATATATCTACTAGTTATAATTTTTTCATTATCAGAGATTACTGTACCACTTAATTCTATTGCTAATAGGTTTGTCATATTTAATAAAAATACAACTAAAAATAAAATTGATTTCTTCATATCTTTTCCTTTATTTTCTCAAACTTTGACCTGAAACAAGATTTATTCTTGCAAGTGCTAGTGATAATTCATAATTTGCCATAATTAATGATGCTTCATTTTCTCTGTAGATTGCTTCTTGTTTTAGAAGTTCAGTCATTGGTATTAACTGGTTTTTATACATCAGTTTTGATTGTTCTAAAACTTCAAAAGCAAGTTCTTTAGCTTCTTGTTTCTCTTTAAAAGCTTTTCTTTTTGCTTCAAGATTTAATAATGTCTTTTCAACTTCTAGTTTAATTGCATCTTTTAATTGATTTAAATTTAATGCAGTTTTATTTAACATTATTTGACTTTTTTGTTTTTGAATATTCCTAGTATTATCAAAAAGAGTAAATTTTATTCCTAACATACCCATATAGTAGTCTTTTTCATTATCGAATGTTATTTTGTCATCATTAAACCCATATTCTAAATATGAATATACATTTGGATAATAAGAAGAGTTAGAAACTTCAACATTTTTTTGCATACTTTTTTCTTGTTGTTTTAACATTTTTAAATCATCTCTTTTTTCTACAGCTTCTTTGTAAAGTGATTGAAAGTTAAATTCTTTTGCTTTTATCATCTCTAAATTTTCTACATCTGTAATATTATCTTGTGAAGTTAAAAACTTTAGATAAGCAAGGGCTATATTAAATTTATTTTGAGCTTCTGTTAATTTACTTTGAACATTTAATTCATGTACTCTTGCTTGTTTAGTATCAATTTTAGTTACCAATCCCTCTTTATAAAATTCATTTGCAGAAGTAACAAAAAGTTTAACAGATTCTCTAGCTTTTTTTGTAGCTTTTATAAACTCTTTTGCAACAACAGCAGCATTATAAGCTTTTAGAACTTCAAATTCTAATGATTTTTTATCAAGATTTAGTTTTAACTGTTGAGCCTTTTTTGCAATTTTCATCATATCTTCTTGATTTTGTAATTTAAAACCTGTAAAGATTGGTAATTCAAAAGTTATTTTTGTATTAAAATTATTTCTTACCTCTGGATAATTTAGGTTCTTTGGTTCAACATTTAAAGCAGATATTCCTGTAAATTCAGATGCACCAAAATCATTAAAAGTAGCTTCTCTTGAAGAAAGTTTATTATTAAATACATATCCTGAATGGTTGGTTCTACTCATTTCATGCTTTAATTCTAATTTTCCATAAGAGTAAGATTTTACATTTTCAATATCTAAAGTAGATTTTTTAATATTTAATTCTTGTTCTTTTAATTTTAGATTATTCTCAAGTGTTAAATTAATCACTTTTTTATAGTTTACACTTTGTGAAAATAGATAAGTATTTACTAATAATAAATATAAGATAACTTTATACATTGCCCATCCTATCGTCTTTTTGTATGGGATTATACAAAAAAATATTTAATTTTTCTAATAAAAGAATTATTAATCTAAATTATCTTCCTTTTTTTTAGTTAAGTATGCTAAAAGTAACACTACAAAAACTATTACACTAAAAGATATTATTTCGTTTATGATATTTTCCATTTATTACCCATTTTTCTATTAGTCTATTTTATAAAAAAAGATATAATAATGCAATTTATTTAAAGGATTTATATGTATTGCAATTGTTCAGATAATTTTACATCAACTGAAATACCAAAAACAAAAGGTGCAAATATATCAGTACTTACTCCAAAAGAGGATAAGGATTTTATAGTAAGAAAAATAGTTTTATCTGATGGTGGATTTATGCCAAATCACAAAAATAAAATTCAACATCAACAGTTTGTATTAAGTGGGGAAGCAAAGGTTTTAATAGGCGATAAAGAGTATCATGCAAAAAAAGGAGACTTTTTATATATTCCTGCAGGAGTAGAACATTTTTATGAGGCCTGTTATGGGCAAGACTATGAATTTTTGTGTATGATTACCACAAAAGAGGATGAGATAGAGTTCTTAGACTGATTTTAAGATATATCTAAATTTTATAATTTTTTATTTAATTAAGGAGTTCGCTTCTTTTCCCATTGTGAATTAAAGAAAATATATTAGATATCTTTATTTAGAAGCTTAGATAATAGATATAAAATATCATTTTCTTTTTTGTTAAATTAATAGGAATATTATCATATAAAAAGTCAAATTTTTAGATCATATTTTTATTATGTTATAAGTTTTACTATATTATTTTTTAATAGTTTTTTCATTAAAGTAAATTATGATGTAAATTTCTAATAATATATTATTCCTGTAATAAGAGAATTGATTTTGTGTTACTTAAGGCTCAATTCCATAAGAAGCAGCAAGTTGAATAAACTCCTGAGAACCAATAAAGCCATTTAAAATATCATCAGTTGTTGCACCTTGTGCTATTTGTGACAACCAACTATTTTTACCTCCTGCATCTGCCTCTCTATTAAAAAATGCTCTATAGCATATATCTAAGAATGTTGAATCATCTAATCCTCTTTGGATATACTCTTGGGAATTAAAAAACCCTTTTGCTATATCTCCTCCTGCTTTTGTCCCTGCTCTTAATTGACTTACCCAATCATTAAATCCTACTTCATCTGCGCTTCTATTTAACACTAAGTTATAGAATCTATTTACATATCCTGGTACTTCTGTTATTTGATCTATATCTCTTATTTGTGTTACTCCAAAACTATCTGCTAGGTTTTTAAATTCTTGAGCATTTAGAAATCCGTATATTACTTCTATTCTACTAGTACCATTATTTAATTGATTTAACCAAATATCTCTTCCTCCACTATCTGCTACTCTATCAAAAAGTGTTTGGTACAGTATATCTACGAATTCTTCATTTGAGAGTCCTAGGTTTATAAATTCTTGTGATTGGAAAAATCCTAGGGCTACTTTTGCGGCACTTTGATTTTGGATTACATCTAACCAGGTGTTCATTCCTCCTGTATCTGCGCTTCTATTTAGGATGTTTTGGTAGAATCGTTCTATAAAAGCTTTTTGTTGAGCTACAATAGAATAAATATTTGAAGGATCATTAGATGTTAAAGAAATAGTATAATTATATTCATTATCACTAAAAAAATAGCCATTACTATCTGAAAATGAAGAAAGAACTAAATAATATTTACCTTCATTTAAGTCTAATGAAAAATCTCTATAGCTAGAATAAATTAAAATTTGATTTTCATCATAAATATTTAAATAGTAATTAGAATAATTAAAATCAAAATTTATTGTACCTTTTAATAAAAATAAAAAAGAATCTCTATCATATTCATCACTTAAAGTACCATTTAATATATTATTTATAGCAGTATCACCATCTTCTAATACTTCTGACAAATTATGATTACTTATAATTGATTTAGAATTTCTAATCGTTTTAGAACAGTCTGCAGAATTTGAAAAACCTTCTTCTATCCCAATATAGTTTCCATTATATAAAATATTAGGATTTGAAAAATAATTTATTGTTGGAGAATCATAACTCATTATAGTTGCAAATTCATGAGGTTGGTCATATCCATAAGAATAAGAAAACAAACCATGTATAGAAGCATGATCTCTATCATGTGCGCAACCAAAATTATGGCCTAACTCATGAATTAGTGTTGTATCACTACAATAATAACCATTTTCACTACTACTTTTAACTTCTACTACAGTGTATGAAAACATTGCACTAAAAATACTTAATTCGTCTAATACATATCCTAGTCCACATGTAGAACTATATCCATCATATCTTCTCATTAAAGATATCATGTCAGCGTTATATAATCTTTTTAAAGCATTCACATTTTTATCGTATGTAATTTGATTTAAAGCTGTATCTATATTATAATTTTCATTTGCTTGTGTATTTTCATATAATTCTGTTTTTATTAAGTTTAATTTTGCATTTACTAATGAGTTTTCTAATACCTCATTCCCTATATCAACGAAATTCTGAATTAGTGCTGGAAGTGAATTTCCATAATAGTTTAACATTTCTTGAGTATATAGTATTAATAAATCTATAGTGACTAGTTCTTCTGAGTTATTATTTAATAAATCTTTTTTTATTGGTAGAGAAGTTAAAAATGATTTAAGCTTATTAGGATTACTTATACCATTAGTATCATTTTTTATAACTTTTGAATCATTGTTTTCTACTATTTGAAATAAATCTTTATGTGGTAATATAGAGTATTTTTTATTGTTGTATATAATGTTACCAAAGATAAAATTATTTTTTGAAGTTAAAATTAATGAATTTTTATTATTATTATTGGCAACTAATTTAAATCCATTTATTCTTTTTTCAAATTTTGTTATAATAAATGTAAGCTCAGTATTTGAATCTACAAATAAATTTATTTTACTAGTATTTTTATTTATTATTGATGTGTTGAATTTTACAAATATTTTATTTTCTTCACTTTTTATTAACTTAGTAAAAGGTTCATTAGCAAAACATAATACAGATAAAAATATTAATAAAATTATTTTATTCATTATTTTCCTTATTTAAAATTAGTCTAATTTTTTAAAATTTATTTTAAAGGAAGATTTTCAAACAATAAAAACTCTTCCGACGTAATTGTATCATGTTTTACTAAACTTCTTGCTCCAAATTCAATAGATGAACCATTAGTAGATGTATTAAATACACAATTAGAATTATTACATTGGCTTAAAATTCCATTATTTATTTCAAAAACCTTCCATGTGTTTCCTCTATATGTAGGAACATTAAAAGTATAAGATCTGTTACCAAAATATACTTTTACAGAAGCTCCTGAATTTGCTAAAAAAGTTGAATCGTTAGAATATCTATTACTATAATCATGTACATAATATTTATACTGTCCATTTAAAGACATATTTGTAACAGTTGTTGTTTCTGGACCATAAGATGACATATCATCTCTATCGAGTGTAATATAATTATTATTTTGATTTCCTTCCTCTTTATTACTATAATAATTGTGATAAATTCTTTGTCCATTTTCAAGATATGCTGTATGAGAATCGAGGTCATATGGAGATGCTCCCCATGTTAGAATAATTCTTATCTCATTATGAGCCAAAATAGGAGATATGGTAAAGTCTCTTTCTTGTATTTGATTATTTCCACCAATTGTGAAAGAATATGAACTTGATAAATAATTGTCTTTTGATAAAGTGATAGTATAGTATCCTGCTTCTAGTCCATCTAATGTATAATACCCATCATACGAAGAAATAGTTCTTATAGGAGTTCCTTCTGTGGTATTTAATCCTGAATAGACTGTAATAAATACATTTGTTAAGTTATTCCCTGAAAATGCATCTATTATATAACCTGATATAGAACCTTGAGAAAATTGTGCATTATTTTCAGGCATTAATACTTGAGAAAATACATTATTTGTATTAGGAAGAATATCAAAGTTTCCGATTGCATCTAGATAGTCATCACTTGAAAAATTAATAGTATAGTTTCCTCCTCTTAAATTTTGAAAATAATAAAAACCATTTGTATCAGTAGTAGTTGAATCAACTAAATTTGAATTTGTGTCATATAATGATATATTTATATTAGATAAAGGTGTTCTATTTTCATAATCTTGTACGTTTCCTAAAAGATTTCCTGTTTCAAGTGTTGCAGATATACCATATTCATTCGCTAAATTTTCAAATTCTTGAGAATTACTAAAACCATCAATTATATTTTGTCTAGTTTCACCATTATTTAATTGATCAACCCAATTTTGATATCCAGCTGTATCTGGAGATCTATTAAAAAATGTATTATATAAAATATTAACAAAGTTTTCATTAGAAAGGTTTCTATTTACAAATTCTGGGGAATTAAAAAAACCATTAGCTACATCTGCTCCAGATCTTATACCACTATTAAGTTGGTTTATCCAATCTATAAGTCCTGCAGCATCTGGGTTTCTCCCCAATACTAAATTATAAAATCTTGTTACAAAATCTTCTACATCTTCAAGTTGATCTTGTTCTCTAATAGCTGTAATACCAAAGCTATCTGCAAGATTTGAAAATTCTTGTGAGTTATAAAATCCTTGTTGAATTCTTTCTCTTGACATTCCATTATCCATTATATTTAACCAATAAAGAATTCCATTTTGATCTGCTTCTCTATCAAATAATGTTGAATAAAGAATCTCTAAATATTCTGAGTTACTTAAATTCATGTTTTCTAATTCTTGCGAATTTAAAAATCCTGATGCAACATTTGCTCCTGATTCTGATTGTAATCTTTCTAGCCAATAAGATAAACCATCATTGTCTGACGCTCTATTTAGAACATTTTGATAAAGTCTTTCAATAAATTGTTCTGCAGTTTGTTCTGCAAAAATTTCTGTATTGACAGTAAGTATCATTAGAAACATTATTATAATTTTTTTCATTTTTCTTTTCTCCAATAATAATATTTTATAATTATATATTATTTTTCATTATAATATAATTATAAAATATCTTATTTTATTAATTTGAAGGAAAATTAAAAATAAATTTTGTAAAATTGTAAAAATACAAGGAATAATTTGTGATAAAATATATTTTTATGATATTAGTATTGATAATTTTTAATGGTTGTGTCGTTGGAGACACTATTGCTCTTCCATTTAGAGTTACTGGTGCTGTAGTCAATGTTGTTGCACCTGATGTAGTTGGAGATACAATATCTACAACAGGAAATAGTATTGATACAGCTATACCCTTTTAGATATAGTTAATTTTATATTTTAAATAAATAAAATAAAAATAAAAGTATACAAAATTTATAATATAGCATTTTGTAGATGGAAAAGTAGTTATTCAAAAAGTAGATACAATAGTAACAGCAATTTTAAATGTAATTATATCATTTATGTTTCAATAAATTTTTTAATTTATTGAAACATTTTTCATTTTCTATATATATATATTTTTTTTGAACTATACCATGAATCCCATATTTATCTTTTGTTATTATTCTAAGTCCTTTACACTTATAGAATTTAATATTATTTATTGTTTCAAATGAGCAGTTTTTATAATATCTTTTAATATCATCATCAACAGATGTTAAATAAAATGCTTTTTTTGCTGTTAAGTCTGGAAAAACTCTATATTGAATAACTTTACAATCCTCATCATTTGAACTATATGAGACAAATGAACTATTTGCTTTTTTAGGAATACTGACTAATTTACCATATCTTTCTTTTATCTCGTTTGTATCTTTTAATATATAAACTTTATCATCTAATAGAATAGAAGTGGTATGATTTTTTTCATTATAATTCACATTAAACTTAGAGTTACTACAACCAGAAAAAATGATTAATAGTATAAATATAGTTAAAGATAATATATGTTTTTTCATTTCATTCCTTGATTAATATAATCAAGTTGTATTATATCAAATTTAAATAAAAAAATATATTAATTTATTATAAAAATATTGTTAAATTATTTAAAGGACTGGGCCAGATTTCCTATAATCAACGCCCAACCATCAATCACAATAAAAAATATGATTTTAATAGGTAAGGATATCATAACAGGTGGAAGCATCATCATACCCAAAGACATAAGAATAGAAGCTACAATAATATCAATAACTAGAAAGGGTAAAAAGATTAAAAATCCAATCTCAAAGGCAGTTTTTAATTCACTTACGACAAATGCAGGCATCAATAAAGTTAATGGTACTGCATCAATATTTTTAGGGTTTTCTTCATTTTTTATTCTATAAAAAAGTGCTAAATCTTTTTCTCTTGTATTTTTTATCATAAACTCTTTAAAGGGTTTAACTCCTCTTTCAAAAGCAACTTCATATCCTATAGTTTCATCCATATAGGGTTTTATCGCATCATCCCAAGATTTTTTTGCATAAGGTTCCATAATAAAAATTGTAAGTATAAGAGACAAAGAGATAATTATTTGATTTGGAGGTGTAGTTTGTAATCCCATCGCTTGCCTTAATAATGAAAATACAATTATTAGTCTTGTAAAACTAGTAATCATTAAAAGAAGGGTAGGGGCAAGTACTAAAAGTACAAGTATTATAGCTATATTAATTGTTTTTACAAATTGTGCAGGTTCTTCTAAAGCAGCTACTGAAAGGTTAATTATTGGCACTTGTTCTTCTGCTGCAAATAATGAGATTGTAAAAATTAATAAAGTAATGAATATTTTCAATTACAGTCCTTAGATAAACTTGGATGAATAATATCAAAAATAATATTAATATGCTATAATTCCGCTTTTTTTAAGGAATATAATGGATTATAAACAAAGTTTAAACTCTTCACTTAAGAGTGCTTGGATTATCATAAAATTAGTTATACCAATTTATATATTTGCCGAAGTCTTATATTATTACAATATTTTGTCTTATATTTCATTTCTAGTGGAACCCTTAACATCATTTTTAGATTTACCTAAAGAAGCAGCACTTAGTATTTTAAGTGGAATTTTTTTGAATCTATATGCAGCAATTGCTTTTGCTGCTCCATTGGATCTAACCCCGAAAGAGTGGACAATTTTAGCTGTGTTTTTAGGTATTTGTCATTCTTTAATTGTTGAAACTGCTGTTATGAAAAAGATTGGATTGCCAAATGGTTATTCGATTTTATTAAGACTTATTAGTGGTGTTATTGTTGCTTTTCTAGTTACGTTTTTACCAAATGAATTATTTAATGGTATTGTTTCAAATGTTATAGTTGAAAAAAAAGAATATATAAACTTATTAGATGTTTTAATGTCATCTTTTGTAGATTCAATAAAGCTAACTATTGAAATAATTATTCTGATATCTTTAATTATCTTATTTATGGATTATATTAAAAGTAGGCCATTTATTAAAAAGTTTGAGAAAAATTTATCAAGAAATTTTTCAATTTTTGTTGGTGTAATATTAGGAATAACCTATGGTGCAGGGATTTTAATCAAAGAAGCTAAAAGTAGTAGTCTTACAAAAAGAGATATCTTTTTTATTGGTACATTTTTGATGATTTGTCATGCTATTATTGAAGATACTTTACTTTTTGTGATTTTTAATGCAAATCTATATGTTATAGTTATATTTAGAATCATTGCTGCGATTATTTTTAGTTTAATTTTATTGAAATTATATGATAGAAGAGTTATTTAGTTTTTAATATAACCTAACTCTTCTAATTTATTATATATCTTACTGACTACATGACCTGCGGCACTTCCTCCGTGTCCACCATGCTCTACTAAGACAGTTACTACATATTGTGGATTTTTATATGGTCCATAAGTTGTAATCCAAGCATGAGACCTATGATAATATTTTAATTCACTCTCTTTCATTCTTACTTTTTCAGATTGAGGGATAGTAACTACTTGTGCAGTACCAGTTTTACCTGCTAAAGTGACTTTTGATTCTCTTACATGGTAATATGCTGTACCTTTTGGTTTATTTGTTACTTCATACATCCCTTGTCTTATAATTTTCATATAATTTTTGTTGTATTCAATCTCTTTAGGTTCTTCATAGTTTAATTTTGAAAAATGTGGTCTTGGAAGTTTCCCTGTCGCTAAAAATGCTGTGTATCTTGCAATTTGCATTGGTGTTACAGTCATATAGCCTTGACCAATTGAAGCATTAATTGTATCACCTATATACCAAGGTTGATTATATTTTTTTTCTTTCCAATCTTTATTAGGATTTGTAGCATAAAATTCATTTACTAAATCAATTCCAGTTTCTTCTCCTATTCCATAGTTTCTTAAAGACTTAGAAATTTTATTGATCCCTACAAGTAGACTTCCTTTATAAAAGAAGGTATCGCAACTCTCTTTTATCGCTTTTACAAATCCTACTTTTCCATGACCTGTAGGTTTCCAATCTCTAAATTTTCTATTTCCTATTTGTATAAAACCACTGTCATAGATTTCGTAATCAGGTTTTATTCCATTATCTAAAAAAGAAAGTGCAATTCCCATTTTTATAACTGAACCTGGAGGATAAAGACCGTTTATTAGTTTGTTTGTAAAAGGATGATTAAAATCATTTTTCATTTTATTCCAGGCATCAATTGAAATACCATCAACAAAAATATTATTATCAAATTCAGGATATGAGCCGGCAGATAATATCTCACCATTTCTTGCATCCATTACAATTATTGCCCCACTATCATTTCCAAATATTTCTTGAATATATTTTTGAAGTTCAATATCAATAGAAATAGTTAAATCATTATCTGATGAAGGATCTTTTTCATCTAATACTTCAACTTCTTTGTTTAAAGCATTAACTTTAACAGTTTTTTCTCCAAGTTTTCCTTGTAATTCTTTGTTATAGTATTTTTCTAGACCATTCTTACCAATTATTCCACTATGTTTTGAAAATTCGTTATTTTGTATGTCTATTTTTGAAGCTCTTCCTACATATCCAATTATATGTGAAGCATTTTTCCCTTCAGGATATACTCTTTTTACTTCTGATTTTATTTCGATGTCATCATTTGAATTAAATAAGGTATATTTATCAAAAAATTCTTCATAAGGAATAAACTCAACAATTTTTACAAAATCATGCTTATAGTTAGAATCTAACTTTTTATACTCTTTATATAAACTATCTTTTGAATATTTAGGAAAATTTTCATTTATTAAATTAACTAAGTCGTCTAAAATATGTTTTTTCTTGTAAGATCTTAAATGGGGTCTAATATTTATTGAAAAGCCCAATTTATTCATAGCTAAAGGTACGCCATTTCTATCTTTTATAATTCCTCTATTTGGAACTTTGTAGATTTTTTTTATATAGTTTCTTTTTGATAACTCTTCATAATAAGTGTTTGATTTAATACTTAAAAAATAAACTCTAGAAAGAAGTGTTATTAATATGATAAAAATTATTATAAATATTAAGTTTAATCTTTTCAAATAAATACCCCGAATATTATGAAATCAATAACCAAGTTTACCAATAAAGTGTAATTTATTTGTGGAGTCAAGTCATTATTTAATGACCACATAATATAAACACCTAAATAGAATACTCCCATATAAATATATGAATTTAATGAAGTGAAACTTAATGTTCTTTTTATATATGGAGCAATAAATACATATACAAATGTGGCTAATAAAGATAAAGAAAATATCTTAAATCCATTATTTAACTCAATAAAACAAAATGTAATGATAACAAACATAAGTGAGTAGTTATATCTTCTTTTTAAACAAACAAAAAAAGACATAAACAAGATTCCTAAAAATAATATAGGAAAAAAATAAATTGATGATATTATATTACTTATTATTGCAAATATACAAAATGTTACTATGAAAAAAGGATTATCAAGATTGTTGATTTTCATTTAGTGCCAGTTCTTATTTTTCTTTGGATTATATTATAATTGTACTTATAAAAGTATCAATATCCTTTGAAGTTTTCTTCTCTTTTTTTTCTTTCAATTTTTGTTAAATCGTATATAAAAGCAAATATTTCAGATACTGCTTTATACATTGAATCAGGAATCTCTTTATCAATATCAATTGCAGACAATAGTTCAATTAAATCTTCATCTTTTTTAATAGGAACTTCATTCTCTTGTGCAATTTTGATTATATTTTTTGCTACACTTCCAGTACCTTTTGCTACAACTTTAGGAGCATTGTCTGTTTCTATATCATAACCAAGTGCAACAGCTTTTTTTAAATTATCTTTTTGCATATTAAACCCTAATATTAAATCCAGTATCTAAATCTTGATTTTGAGCATATGGATTAGAGTTGACTTTTTGATTCTCTTGCTCTTTATCTTTTTTCATATCTATAATATTTATATTTGTGGGTACTAAATTTACTGAATTTAAAGCTTGTTTTAATTTTGTTAAATTTTCTCTAAAAGTTTTTTTAAAATACTCTTTTGAGACATAAACAGTTATATCAATTTTATTTTTGTCATATAAAGCTAAAAGTAATTGTGTTTGTCCTAACTCTTTAAGTGACAAATTTATCTCACAGAAAAATTTATCTTCATTTATTTTTTTCATAGAGATTGTTCCATCATCTAACATATCCCAAATAAAAGGAAGATAGACATTATTGCTATTTGATGTTATTGATAATAGTTGATGATATTCAACTTGTGTAATTAATCTATCAACATTTTTTAATAGCTCTTGTGAACTTGCATCGCTTTTAGTTTGCAATTCAGTTTGCATTTGTAAAAGTACAGTTTTTATATCATTTTGCAAGTTATTCTGAGAAAGATTTTTATCAGGTAATTGCATTTGTTGTAAAATATTATGACTTATACTCTCTAATTTTTCTATATTTTTAAAAATAGTGTTGTGAAGATTTAGACTTTCTGGATTTGATGAAAGATTAACAATACTCTCTTTTAAATTTACTATCAAGTTATTTATATTTGAGGCAAAATTACTTTGAAAATTGTTTGGCAAATTATTTTGCATAGTATTTTTTACATCAATAGGAATTTCAATTTTTGAAAATATATTTTGAATATTTAATAATCTATCAATTATTTGATTAATAGCTTTATTATCACTATTAGGAATATTAGAAAGTTCATTTCTTAAGTTTAAAATAGTTTGTTGAATATCTTTGGTAAGAGTTGCTTTTTCAACTTGTATATTTTGATTTTGTAAAACTTTATTTTCTAAATTTGTTATCTCATCACTTTGATTTTTTAACATCCCTACAAGTTTTTCAATGTTTCCGTTTATATTTGTAAGGTTTTTATTGTCTATTTGAGCTGTAAGTTGGTTTAGTAAGTTTTTTACTTCAATTTGTGAGGTGTCTTTTGTAAATAAATCTTTTGTTTGAATAAGTGTATCAATCTGTTTTAACAAGCTTTCTTTATTTTGTATATTATTATTTGATTGAATTTCACTTCTTAATTGAAAAAGTGTATCAAGGGTTTTAGATAATATGTTCTCTTTATTTTGTAAAAGTGTTTGATTAGTGTTAGTATTCTCTAAGCTTGCTAAATTCTGATTGGTATTTGTATTTTGTGTATTTGGCAAATTTTGATTAGAGTTTATATTTTGATTTACTTGTGTGGTTGTATTTTGACTGGTAGGTTTAAAATTTTCTAGTTTTGATTCAATTAATTGACCATCTAAAGATATATTTTTTAAATTGTTTGTTAATGTTAATAGATTTGTTAATTGAGAATTGTTTAATCCTTTTGAAAGTTGTTGCAATCCATTGATTAAAGTTTTTAAATCATTTCCTAACTGTTGAACTGTATTATTTGTAGAATTGTTTTGCAACATTTTATCAATTAGATTTGATAAGTTTTTACTTTCTAAAGTCGGAATATCTTTTAATACATTTTTTATTTGATTTAAGAGTGTTTCCAAGTTTTTTGGTATATTTGTATTCCCTTTAGTTTGTTCTAAAGCTTTAGCTTCTAAAAAAACTCCGGACCTATTTATTAACTCTTTTAAGCTATTTGAATCTAAATTTATAATATCTTTTAAAAAGTTTTCTAATAATGGTTTATATTTTTGTAAAGAGGGGTCATCCAATTGTTTTAGTAGATTATTTATATTTTTTGAGAAATTTCCTAAATCTTTAAAAATATTTGAATTTTTTAATAAATTCTCAATAGTTGAGAGATTCTTATCTCCAGTTTTTAAGTCAGTAAAAAGGTTTTTTAATATATCACCGACAGTAGTTGTGCCTTTATTTAGGCTTTCTAAGGTTTTTGCATCAGCATCTTTCAATACATCTTTTAAAACTTTATTTTCATTTGGCAATAATATATTTAATAAGTTATTGTTACTTGACACTATCATACTTTAGAGTATAACATAAAATAATGGATTATTAATTGACAACAAATTCTATTTTTTGTAAAATCACTCAATTTTATAAAGGGGTCTTATGGTTTATGAAGTAGTAGTACCCATTGATGGATGTAAAGAAGAAACAGAATTTGAATTAACAAAATTAGATGATTTTTTTTCTGTAATCACTGGAATGGAAACAGGGGTGACTTTAAGACTTATGAGTTTTGGGGCATTAAAATCATTGGCTTTTGAATTTCCTGATGATTTTAAGGAAAAACTTGATATTCAAAATTTGGAAGAATTATCTATTTTTTATATATTTGTATTACAATCTCAAGTTTCAGAATCTTCAATGAATATTTTTTCTCCAATAGTCATAAATAACAGATCTCATAAAATGGGACAGATTCATCTTAATTTAGAAGAATTAGGACTAGAAAGTCTAAACAATATTTTACCAAAATTTTAATTTTAAAGGTTTTTAATGAGCAAAATAACTATTTTACATAATCCTAGATGTTCGAAATCTAGAAATGCTTTAGCATATTTAGAAGAGAAAGGATTAGAGTTAAATGTTGTTAAATATTTAGTTGATACTCCATCAAAAGAGGAACTAATAAAAATAATAGAGATGTTAAATATCACTCCAAGAGAGCTAATGAGAACAAAAGAGGATATTTATAAAGAGTTAAATTTAAAAGATGCAAAATCAGATGAAGTTTTAATTACTGCGATGATTGAAAATCCAAAATTAATAGAAAGACCTATTATAATAAAAGATAACAAAGCTGTTATTGCTAGACCATTAGAAAATATAGATAAGATACTTTAGTATGCATGATAAGCAATTAAGAATAAGATATATTAGAGTTTTAGAAAAGTTTTTTACAAGAACAGTTTCTTTATTAAAACTTGAAAATTTTGATAAAGAGCTATTTAAAGAAAGAACACTTAAAAATTACGAAGATATTAAAAGAGTAAAATCAATTGAATTAAATTCAAAATATTTAACTGAATTGATAGCTTTTATTAATAAAACACTACATTATATAGAACATCATACTGAAACTTTTGAGGATGAAAGATCTACACTTTTAAAAGATGCAAATCTTTTACAAAAAGAGAAAAATAAAAACTCTTATAGAAAAGATAAACATAAAAAATCTAAATTTGATGATGGTTATTAATGGAAAATGACCAAGAGCAAGAAAAACTTTTTAATCTAAGTGGTATATTAAAAAAGGTTCTTTATAAAAATGATGAAACAAAATATGTAATTGCAATCTTAGAAAACAATCAAAAAATATGTGGAACTTATTTTGATACTGATATTGAAAAACTGCTAGGAGAAGAGATTCTTTTAAAAGGTGATTGGACTACCCATAAAAAATATGGTGTTCAATTTCAATTTCAAACTTTAGAGTTAAAAGAAGCAGAGATATTTTTCTTTTTAACAAAAATAGTAAAAGGTATAGGAAAAAAGTTTGCTCATGAGTTGTTAGAAGAGTACTCTGAAGATGAATTAGTTAAGATTTTAAATGAAAAACCTGGAGAACTCCTAAAGTTTAAAGGGATAAAAGAAAAAAAACTTGACAAGATAGTCTCTTCATGGAATAAATTTAAACATTTAAGAGAGTTAGGAACTTTTCTTTCAAAATTTGGAGTTACTTCAAATCTTATAAATAAAATATATTCTCATTTTAGTGAAGTTGATGATTTAATAGATAAAATTAAAAAAAATCCATATATGCTTATAAATATTAAAGGTATAGGATTTAAAAGAGCAGATGAAATAGCAAAAGCATTAGGAATTGACCCTAAATCTGAGTTTAGAATAAATGCTTGTATAAATTATACTTTAAGAGAATTTTGTGATAATAATGGAAACTCTTCAATTGATAAGTCACATTTATATAAACTTTTAGATGAAGCTTTAAACTTTAGAGATGAAGATATTTTATATGAAAACTCAATAACTAAAATGTTAGTTGAGGAGGAGATATTTCAAACTAAAGAGAATAGATTAGCTCCTTCTATATTATATTATGCAGAGCGTAGAATATTAGAATTTTTTCAAAGACGAAAAGATGAAAAAAATAAAAAAATAGTTGCAAATTTTGATGAATATATAAAAAAGAAAGAGTCAAGTTTAGGCTTTGAATTAAGTGAAGAACAAAAAAAAGCTGTAGAGATTATAAATGAAGGAAGTAATACACTTTTTTTAATAGGTTATGCAGGAACAGGTAAATCTACATCAAGTAGGGCGGTTTTAGAATTGCTTGAAGAAGTGGTTTCTTATGATGATATTATTACCATTGCATTAAGTGGTATTGCAAGCCAAAGAATCTCTGATACAACAGGTTATAATAGTTCAACTATCCAATCACTTTTTGTAAAATTTGAAGATAAAGAGTTTTTCCCCCATAGAGTTATACTTTTAGATGAAGCTTCTATGGTAAATTCAGTGATGTTTTATAATCTTATAAAAAAGATTTCAGATGATGCTGTGTTTATAATCGTTGGAGATGATGGGCAATTACCTGCAATTGGTGCAGGGAATATTTTAGCTGATGCTATAAAATATGAGTTAGCACCTATTTGTAAATTAACAAAAATATATAGACAAAGTGAAAACCAAGCAATTGCAGTAATAGCAAACGATATTAGACAAGGAAATATTCCAGAATATTCTAAAGAGTATGATGATTTTAAATTTATTAATGTTTCTATAAATAATTATTATGCAGTAAAAAATAGTTTAAAACAAACAGAATTTTCAAATGTAAGAGCTCAGATTAGTGAAAATATATTAAATACAGTATTAAATATCTCAACACATTATATACAAAAATATTATGATTATATAAAACAAAAAGATATTTCTAAAGCATTAACTCTTTTTCAAGTTATTACACCTATGAAAGCTGGTCCTTTAGGTGTTGAAAATTTGAATATGCAACTTCAAACACTTTTTAATCATTCTAAAGGAAAAGCTTACAAAACAAAACTATATGAGTTTAAGATGAGTGATAAAGTTATTCATATTAAAAATGAAAATATGAAAGCCCAAACTATGCAAATGTACAAAGCTAATTCAACAGAATACTTGGAAAAAAGAGTATTTAATGGACAATTAGGGCTTATCATCAAACTAGATTTTGAAGAAAACCAATGTATAGTTTTATATCCAAATGATGATATGGTAGTATTTTATGATTTTGATGATTTAAGTTCTTTATTATCTTTGGCATATTGTTTAACTATCCATAAAACACAAGGTATGGAGTATGAAAATGCTTTAATCCCTATGAGTTTTTCCCATTATATAATGCATAATACTAAGTTATTATATACAGCAATTACAAGAGCAAAAGATATGTGTTTTATTGTTGGAGAAGAGGATGCCTTTAAAAGTGCGTGTAAAAGAATTGAAACTACAAGGCGTGAGTCTGTAATAAATGACCTATTATCAAAAAAATTATAGTTTCTCTTTACCTCTTTAAAAGCAACTTTTGAGTAATATAGGCGAAATTTAAAAAAGGGTTATAATTTATGATAAGTTGGATGCAAAGACATAAAAAATGGCTTGTAATTACTATTTGGATAAGTACAATAGCATTTGTAGGAGCAGGTTTTGTTGGCTGGGGCTCTTATGACTATGGTTCAAAAGGTGGAACTGTAGCTGTTGTTGGAGACAGAGAAGTAAGTGTTGATGAATATCAAAGAGAGTATTCGTCTTTATATGATCAATATGCAAAAATCTTTGGTGAACAGTTTAATCAAGAGATGGCTGATAAATTAAATTTAAAACAAGTTGCATACAATATGGTGATTCAAAAAAATCTTATTTTATCTTTTGCTGATGAATTAGGTCTGTCTGTGACAGATGAAGAGGTTGCAAAAGAACTTGTTAAGATTCCTGGATTTATAAAAGATGGTAAATTTGATAAAGATACATATATAAAAGTTTTAAATCAAAATAGAACAAATCCAACAAAATTTGAAACTTCATTAAAAAGAGATTTATTATTAAAAAAAGTGGAAAAGATATTTAGTATTGAATCTCAGAAAAATGAGATAAAAAACTTAAATAAGCTTTTGTTCTCTGAAGATGATATAAATATTGAAATATTAAGTTTAGATGATGTTAAGATTGAAACTACAGAAGAAAAGATTAAAAACTACTGGGAAGCTAATAAAGATAATTATAAATCACAGCCAGCAGTTAAGTTACAAATTGATGAGATAGCCTTAACTACAAAAAGTTTTACTGATGATGAGATTTCTAGTCATTATAACAAATTTAAAACTGACTTTACTAAAGAAGATGGAAAACTTAAAACTTTAGAAGAAGCAAAAGAAGATGTTATTAATGCTTTAAATGAAAAAGCTACAAAAAGAGTTGCTTTAAAACATTATTTAAAACTTAAAAAAGATGAAGAGAAGTTTGAACAAACTATAGAAATGGTTGAAGCAAACTTACCTTATGGTGAAGAAAACAATGCAGAAATCTTAAATGCAGTTCCTGGAGATGTTTTAAAACCATTTATATATAATGGTAAATATCTTGTTGTAAAAGTTGTAAATAAAATTTCTCCAAAAACCTTATCTTTTGAAGATGCTAAAGATATGGCGAAAGTTGATTATGTAAAAGTTACTAAAGGAATTGAACTTGAAAAGCTTGCAACAAATAAATTAAAAGATTTTAAAGGAACTCATGTAGGTTTTGTTTCAAGAAATTCATTTAATAAAATTGAAGGTCTTAATGCAAATGATGCTTTAACATTTTTAAATAAACTTTTTTCAAGTACTGAAAAAACTGGTAAAATAACTCTTGCAGATAAAATTGTACTTTATAGAATTAATGATTCAAAATTAGCTTCATATGATGAAACTAAAGATGAAGCAGTTAAAAGTACAATGGATAATCTATTAAATCAAGAGTTGATGAATAATTTAGTAAAAAATTTAGAGAATAGATATGAAGTGCAATCTTCAATAAATTTTGAGGAGTAATTTTGAACAAGACTCTTTTAGCAATTGATATTGGTTCATCGAATATTACTGCTGTAATTGCTAGAAATAATCTAGATTATAAGATTAATATTTTAGGGACAGGTTCATATAAAAGTGATGGTATAAACAAAGGAGTTATCTCAAATATTGAGTTAGCTTCTAAGTCTATTAAAGAAGCAGTTTCTATTGCAAGGAAAAATACTACAGAACAGATTGAATCTACTGTTGTATCTATTTCAGGTTCATATACAAAAGGACTTAGAAGCTCAGGAAGTGTAAATATTCCAAATGGTTTGATTACAGAAAATGAGATTAATCAAGTTTTACAAATGGCTTTATATAATGCTACAATAATACCTGAATATGAAGTAGTACATGTAATACCAATATTTTTCAAAATAGATGATTCAGCAGATGTTGAAAATCCATTAAATATGAATGGTTCAAGACTTGAAGTATCTGTTTATGTGGTAACTGCAAAGAAAACAGCTCTTACAAATATCAAATCAGCTTTTAAAATGGCAAACATAACTGTAAATAATTTTGTTTTAAATTCATATGCAACTGCAATTTCAATTTTAGATGAACAGCAAAGAAAATTTGGTGCAACTGTAATAAATATGGGCTCTACAACTACAGAATTTGCATGTTATAAAGGTTCTTCATTAATCTACAATGGTTTTATTCCAGTTGGATCAAATCATATTACAAATGATTTATCAGTTATGCTTCATACTCCACCAATAGCAGCAGAAAAAATAAAAACAGAGTATGGAGACCTATTAAAGTCTGATGAAGAATTAGCAAATAAAAAAGTTAGAACACCAAGAATTGGTGATGAAAAAAACTCTTCAGAAGTTTCTTTAGAATATGTGCAAACAATTATTCATGCAAGAGTTGAAGAGGTATTGACTTTAATAAAAAATAATTTAGGAAAAAGTGGTATCCATGAAAGCCTAGGTACAGGAATAGTGATTACTGGTGGAATGAGTAAATTGATAGGTGTTAAAGAGTTAGCAACATTGATTTTTGATAACTTACCTGTTAAAATCTCTAATCCAATTAATATTAAAAATGGATATATGAGTTTTGAAGATCCTAAGATGGCTACTATTGTAGGTTTATTACTTTACTCTTTAGAAACAAATAGAAATTTTGAACTTGATTCAAATAAAAATTTAATTAGAAAAATAAAAAATGTTGAGCAAGCAGCAACAAAAGCACAACCAGAAGAATTTGCTGAGTCTATACGTGCTGCTGATATCCAAAAAACTGTTTTAAATAATAAAAATAAAGATGTCAGTGAAGAAGATGATTCTAAATTATTACCAACTCTAACAAAAAAGGATAAGAACACTGGCGTTAAAAAATTGTGGAATGCAATTACGGAGTGGTTCTAATGAACGAAAATTTATTTAATGTGGATGATATAAAAGTGGAAATGCCTAGTAAAACTCTTTCGGATAATATAGCTAAAATTTCAGTAATTGGAGTTGGTGGTGGTGGTTGTAATATGATCAACCACATGATAAATGAGGGAACTCATAAGATTGACTTAATTGCTGCAAATACAGATTTACAGGTATTGAGAATATCAAAAGCACCAAAGAAGATTCAACTTGGATTAAAGCTAACAAAAGGACTTGGTGCAGGAATGAAACCAGAGATTGGTAGAGATTCTGCTGTTGAAAGTTATGAAGATATTAAAGATTCATTAAAAGGTGCTGATATTGTATTTATTGCCGCTGGTTTAGGTGGTGGTACTGGTACAGGAGCTGCTGCTATTATAGCAAAAGCTGCAAAAGAGATTGGTGCATTAACTGTTTCTGTTGTAACTAAACCTTTTACATGGGAAGGTAAAAAAAGAGCAGGGTTAGCAAATCTTGGTCTTGAAGAGATTAAAAAAATATCTGATTCTATAATTGTTGTGCCAAATGATAGATTATTAGAAATAATTGATGAAAATGTTGGTATGAAAGATGCTTTCAAAATTATTGATAATATCCTTTATCAAGCTGTTAATGGTATGACTGAAGTTATTTTAAATCCTGGTAATTCAGATATTAATACTGACTTTGCTGATGTTAAAACTATTATGCAACATAAAGGTATGGCATTAATGGGGATTGGTAAAGCAAAAGGTGAGAATGCAGCCCAAAAAGCATTAGAAGATGCAATTGATTCACCATTACTTGACAAAGTATCATTAAGTGGTGCAAAAGGTATTCTGATTCACTTTAATACTCACCCACAAGTTTCATTATTTGCTATTAATGATGTAATGTCTAAAATTCATGAAACTATTGATTCTAATGCAGAAATTATATTTGGTACAACTTCAGATAGTACACTTGAAACTGATGAAGTTAAAATAACAATAGTAGCTACTGGTTTTGAATCTAAAAATGATACACATTTTGAGACTAAACCTGTAGAAGAAGATAAGTCTAAAAAAGTTTCACCTGATGATGAAAACTATTTAGATATCCCTCCATTAATGAGAGATTACAAAGTTCAATATCAATTGGCTTAGAAGAGTAGTTAAAAACTACTCTTCAAAAATTACTACATCATAAGAACTTTTTTTAATAACCAAAGCTTTAGAGTTTGGCACAAGACCAAATTTATTTATATCTTTTAGTTTCTTTTTATGAATCTTTACTTCTTCTTCTAAAAGAGTGATTTTCTCATTTAATTGTAAAATTAAATCAACTCCAGCTAAATTTATACCTAACTCTCTAGTCAAAGTTAATACATATCTAATATGGTCTATATCTTTTTGTGAATAAAGTCTTATTTTTCCATTAGTTCTAGAAGGTTTTATTAACCCTTCTCTTTCATATTGTCTTAGTGTTTGAGGATGGATATTTAAAATCTCAGCAACGGCAGAGATTAAATATACTGGTTCATTATATGCATTTGTATCCATAGTCAATCCTTTTAAATTGTTTCAGGAAGTTTCTCTTTTAATACTTCAATTAAATCTTCATCTAAACTGTCTACTTTAGGTAAAACTATATTTGCTTTTAAATATAAATCGCCTTTTACTCCACTTTTTCTATCTAAGACTCCTAACTCTTTTACTCTAAATCTTTGATTTTGTTTAGTGTTTTCTGGTACTTTTAGAGTTATGGTTTTATGTATTGTTTTAATCTCAACTTTTCCACCAAATAGAGCAGTTTTTAAAGGTACATCAAAAGCCTTAGTTAAAGTTGAGTTTTCTCTTTCGTATTCTGGACTAGCAGCAACATTAACTTTAATAATTAAATCACCTCTTTGTCCTTGATAAGATTTACCTTTCCCTTTTGCTCTAATTTTTTGACCATTTGCAATACCTTCAGGTATTTTTATATCAAATGAATCATTGTTTAAAGAGATATGTTGTTTCCCTCCAAGCACTGATACATCAAAAGGTATAGTTATTTGTGCTTGTGTATCAAGATCCGGTTCACCAAAACCTTGATTGCCAAAGCCATTAAAATTACTAAATCCACTTTGTGAGAATCCTGATGATCCAAATCCTCCTCCAGCACCAAACATTTGTCTTAATATTTCATCTAAATCTACGCCAGAACCTTGACCTCTTGCAAAGTCATGAAAGTTTTGACCACCAAACATTGAATCACCAAATTGGTCATATTGTTGTTTTTTCTCTGTATCACTTAAAACTTCATAAGCAGCATTTATCTCTTTGAATTTTTCTTCTGCTTTAGGGTCTTTATTTACGTCTGGGTGATATTTTCTTGCTAATTTTCTATAAGCTTTTTTTATTTCATCATGTGTTGCATTTTCACTTACTTCAAGTGTTTCATATAAACTTTTTGACATATTTTAATCCTAATAATTTATTATATTTTGTAGTTTTATTTTAGCATAAACTTGAGTCAAAGTCAATCAAGTTAAAAAATTACCTTAGCACTTATGACTCAATTATATAAAAAAGTAATTATAATTACTATTTTAAGAGAGTTTAAACAGTTTTTAGGAATTATATTAGAATGTTTGAAAAAGATGAATGGACACAACAAGAGCTTTATAAATATACAAAAGAGTTAGAAAAAGAGGGTATCAATGTAGTTTTAGTAGATACTATTTTAAAACCACTTGATAATATTGAAACAATCACTTACAATCCATATGAGATGTCACAAATGCCAGAAAATACTGTTTTTGTATTTTATTGTGATACTGGAAAAACTACAAAAGAAAGATTAAACTTTTATAGAAAAAAACTACCAAATCATAAGTGTGTTAGCTTAAGGGGTGGAAGAGGGTACTGGAGACCCAACTACCAACTTTTTGATGAGATGTAGAAAAAGTTTATTTAACTAGCATCTCTTCTAAAGTTTTTTTGATTTTTGGAATTTGAGAAATATCAAGTTTTCCAATATACTTAGTAATTCTTTTTTTTGGTAAAGATGAAATTTGGTCAACTCTTATTCTAGTTTTCTCATTTATTAAAAAAGTTGTGGGTGTAATAGCACATTTGTCACACATGGGTGCAATAATTACTGTCTTTAGTATATCATTCATCTCATTTGGTGAAAGTATAGTCCCATATATTACATTTTCAGGCATTTCATCACCTTTTATTGCTCCACTTACATCTATTTCATATATATGATATTGAAGTATATCCATCTTATGCTCCTTTACTTTTATCCAAAAGACAAGTTTTGCTATTGCAAAATGCCTCTTTCCAACCAACTCTTACTGAATTTTTTGTAGGTTTTAAAAATATTCCAAAATCAGTTATGTTTAATTTGAATCCATCAGGATTATTAAACTCTTTTAGAATCTTAGAAGGTATCCTAATACCTTTTGATGAACCTATTTTTACTATTTTTACTTCCATATTAAATCCTAAAAGATAATTACTTTATAATTATATTATTTTGATAATTAGTATTAAAATTATAATATAAAATAGATTAGATTAATATTATATAAAATAAAAAAGATTCTAGAGCCTATAAAATGGCACTTTATTTAACGTAACGATAATCATTCTCATAATTAAGATGTATTTAAAGTTTTATTTTCTATTATTCATTAAAAATTTCAGGAGGTTAATATGTATAAAAAATCGTTAGTTGTGACATTGATTACATTTGGTTTGTTTTTATCTGGTTGTGGTGGTGGAGGAGGTTCCTCTTCGGGTAGTATAATTTCAACAGGAACTACAACAAAATCAGTATCTGGAAATGTTATTGATCCTGCAGTTGAGGGAGCATCAATATCTTTGGTGTGTGGAGATAAAACCTATACATCATCAACAAAAACAGATGAAGATGGTAAGTTTACAATAAAAGGTATACCATCAAGTGAAAATTTATTTTATTGTACAATTGAAGCGGAAGGTGGAAGTGACGGTGATGATTTATCAGGCTTGATATTAAAAACACCATATTCTTTATTTAATAGTAATGATGGGATTTTTGTTACCCCTTTAACTACTCTTTTAAGTAAACATGATGACTTTTCATCAAATATTGAAAATGCAAAAAAAGAAGTTGCAGATTTTTTAGGAATAGAAGTAGAAGATTTAATTAAAAATCCTTTATCATCTTTAGCTCTTGCAAAGAAAACAAAAAAAATAACTAAAGTTGCATTATCAAGGGATACAAATGGTAATTTGATTGGTTATTTGGATGTTGACAGTTCTGATGTAACACAAAATAGTTTTGAAGATTTTATTGGAGTTGATTTAGTATCTCGTTTAAGTAATGAAGAAAGAGATGAATTAAATGAAGAACTTAAATTAGTTGATGATTCAAGTTCTATAGATGAAATAATAAAAAATACTATAACAGGGAGTGTTTTATATAGATTAAAAAATGCTTTTGGTCAAGAATCATACAATAGTATTATAGAAACAAATTTAGAATATTTGGCTAACCAAATAGTAGAAGAAGTTAAGTCACTAGAAAATAAATATAAACTAGTATCAAAATATCAAATTAGAAAAATATTGTTCGATTTAGGTCTTACTCCAAGTTTTAAAGATGATAGTACTTTAATCGATTCTATTAATACAACATTAAATCTTTCATCTAGTGATTTTGCTAATTATTATAATAATAAAGTAATTGATATTTCAAGTATTGATGGTATTAAAATCTTTGATTCAAAAATTACTAAGAGTATATTAGGAAATGACAATGCTAAAAGAGTTGAATATTATACATTTTCTGATAAATCACATATTAGTAAAGCTATTGAATTAATTGAAAACACTTATGATGATGCTTTATTAAATCCTTCATATGTACAGATTGCAAGAGGTTTTGCTATATTAGGATATTCAAATGAAGCTATTGATATATTAAATAATAATATTTTTGGTCAATTAGAAAAAATCAATGGTCATACATATGTTGCTTCAATATTATTAGAACAAGATAAAAATGATGATGCAAAAATATTATTAGATAGAAGTTTTAATCTAATGCAAAAATATTTAGACTCTAAAGGTGCAAAATTTGTAGAAAGTGATGATATTTATGCTGTATTAGATTTATATTTAACTTACTTTAGTGCAGGGTATGATAAATCCGTAGCCAATGTTATCGATGCACAGGATGTAATAGATTACTTTAATAATGAAATTGTTTTAAAAGTTGATAATATGACTGCTTATGGAAGAATTACATATCAATTTAGAAATATTATTCAAGATTATATTGATAAAAATGAGATTCTAAAAGCAAGAAAAATGTTTGAACAAGCAGCAAATTATGTTATATCAATACCTTATGATAGTTCAAATGTTAGAAGTCTAATTTCTATGCTTACCTCTATAGCAAAATTAGGACCAATATTAAAAAATACAGCACAATCAACTGCTATTCTTAATAGAGCTTATTCTATAGATGATAACTTAGGTACAAACTATACAAAAATCACAGCAGCAGGAGAATCATTTTCTCAATATTATGCTGAATATGGGGCAACTATTGCAGGAATTAGAGCTTTAAATGGTGAACTTGAAGAGATGTTAAATATTTTTGAAACGAAAGGTATGAAATATTATACAAAAAGTACTTCTTTAAGAGACCATGAAGATACAGCATTGGTTGATGGTCTAGTAACAGCATTATTTTTAGAAGGTTCAAATGAAAGTAAACAAAAAGCTATTGATTTAATCTATGAATATAGACCTTTTAAAGATTTTGAAGGAGATCCCTATAATTTAGGAAATCAAATTTATAGATATTATTCAAGAACTGAAATTAGTAGATCTGCTTTTAGTCCAGCAAGACAGTTAAAAGCTTATGATAATGATTTAATGGTTGATTTTTTTGAAATGCTAGTTAATGATATGGAAACAAGACCGTGGACACTAACTGATAAATCGATATCAAAATATGTTTTAAATGAGGATTATGGTTTAACAGCAGTAATTAGACAATATGATTCAATTAATAACACAGTTAAAAGAGATGAAATGCTTGAAAAAGCAATTAATCTTGCAAATAGTATGAGTGATGAAGTTTATAAACTTAATGCATATCAAGCTATAGTTGGTGTTGTTGATGATCTAAATCTACCTAAAACAACACTTATTACTTCTTTAGTAAATAGCTTAGGAGAACTTGTTTCGGGTGTACAACTTGATAGTAATGATGATGACTATATTAATAAATTAAGAAATATTGTAGCTCAAAGTAAATACTTGGCATTGTATGGGAATCTTACTGAAGCTAGAAAACTTATAGAAAAAGGTATTAACTCATTGCCTTCAATTACTAGTGGAGATGTTGATAGTATTGAATATAAAATGAGAAGAGCAATAGGTTATTATGATGATGGTCAGAGTGCACAATTTGTAAGTGATTCTATTTTAAGTGCACTTATTCAAACAAAAGATTTTAAAAAAGCAGAAGATTTAATAGATGAGATAAGTAACAATATCTCTACACTAGGTGAAAGTTTAGATGCTTATAGTTTTTATAGAAATGTTGCAAGAGCTTATGCTTCAATAAATAACTTAGATAAGGTAAAAATAACATTAGAAAAAATTAAGTTAATTAAGGAAAAAACTCAAGGTACATTATTCTCTGTAACTTATTTATCAAATTTTGATGCATTTAATAATACTTCTATTGCTTTTGTAGATACAGATATGGACGGTAAACCAGACTTTTTCCTTCCTTCGGCAACTCAATCTAAAATTGATTCTTCAGGGCTTATTTTAGATGATGATATTGATGGTGATGGAATATATGATGATATAGATGAATTACCATATTATGTAAATGATTAAAAGACTGCTTATGAATAAAAAGATAATTTTAAGTTTGTTTACAATTGTAGGGTTAGGGTATAGTGATACTCTTCCTACAATTAGTGTTAGTGATAAGAGTACAGATCCTTCAACTATATCTTCTCAAAATATCAGTCAAAAAGACATAGAACTAATGTCTCATGGAAATGGAGATATTGGTTCAGTTTTAAAATTAAATCCAAATATCCAAGTAGAAGATAAATTTAATGACAAAGACACTATAAGCGATATCAAACCTAGTAAAATAAGAATAAATGGAGCTAAATTTTATCAAAATAGTTTACTTTTGGATGGAATATCAAATGATTCTTTATTGGATCCAGTAAATGATAACGATTATGCAATTACTGATGTGCCTGGAAATGAAAATTCGATGTATATTGATTTAGATTTAGTTGAAAGTATTGATGTATATGATAGTGGTATTTCTGCTAAATATGGAAATTTTAACGGTGGAGTTATTGATGTAAAATTAAAAAGACCAAGTTTTGAAAGAAAAACAAAGTTTAAATATAGACATACAAGTGAATCATTTGTAAATTTTCACACTAAAATTTCACAAGATGATGATACTTTTGGTGAAGATATGGAGTCTTTATCAGATTTTGAAAAAACTTTTTTCACTTTTCATCATAATCAACCAATAAATGAAAAAAGTGCAGTTTTCGCAACTTATAATTATAAAAAATCAATTCTTCCAAAAGATTACTTTTCATCTTACAAAGATGAAACCCAAGAAAACCATAATTTACTTTTGAAGTATTCTTATTTTTTTGATGATGATTCCATATTAGATTTAACTGGAATATATTCTAATTTTGAGAATAAACTTTTTAGAGATTATGTTTTAAACAGTGAGTTTACAAATATTGGAAGTGGTTTAAATATTAAAGCAAACTATGAAAAAAGTTTTGATTTTTGGAATATGGAATCGGCTTTTGCGTTAGGAAGAAATGAAAATTCAAGAGAAGATAGTGCAACTGATTATAAAAAATGGTTAAGGTATGGAAGTAAACCTTGGGGTATTGAATCTATAGATAATAAAAGTTATTCTAAAGAGGGAGGATATGGAAATATTGAAAAAACAAATGATAAGATTGAACTTAATAGTGACTTTAGTTCCAAAAAATTCTCTTTTTTAAATACAGAAAATGAACTTTTTACAGGTTTTCAACTCTCTTATCAAAAAGCAAATTATACAAGAGACCAAAATAGTTATAGTTATTATAACCCAATTTATAATTCTGAAATAATTTGTAATGGTTATACCAGTGACTGTGTAGATAGAGAACAATATTTTTCAAAAAGAATAGTTTATAAGGCTGAAGATGTTGATGTAGATATGGCAAGTTTAGGTTTATATTTTGAAGATAATATTACATATAAAAATCTACAAATTAAGCCAGGTATTAGATTGGATTACAATACATATTTAAAAAATTATGACTTATCTCCTAGATTAAATATTTCATATGATCTTTTTGGAAATGGTAAAACAGTACTTTTTGGAGGTTTAAATAGATATTATGATAAATCACTTTTAGCTTTTAAATTAAGGGAAGCTAGAAGTCCATATCAAAGTGAATATAGGTCACGTTATAAAAATGAATTAAATTCTTCTTTAATACCAAGTGGTACCTTTAATAATACAGTTTGGAATGTTGATTCTGATAAGGGAGATAATAGATATACTTTTAGTACACTTGACACTCCTTATACAGATGAAAAAGTAATTGGATTAAGACAAGAATTTTTTAATAATTATTTAAAAGTTAAATATATACAAAGAGACTCTAAAAATCAATTTAAAGAAGAAACAGGAGAAAAACAGTCTTATATAAGAGAAGATGGATATGTGGGGTATTATGAACCTATTTCTGTAACTAATAATGGTGTAAGTGAATATGATTCTATGACAATAAGTATAGAAAATGTTGAACCTATAAAAATTGGAGAAGCTGATTTTTCATATATGTTTTCTACACGAATAAATAATAAAAATGAAACAAATTTTTTAACTTATGATTTGGATGATAACACTGTTAGTCGTACTAAAGTACAATATAAAGATGAGCTTATTAATAGAAATTTACTACCTAGTTATGATGATCCACAAGTTTACAAATTATATCTTGCGTTAGATAATATAAAATATAAGGTGTTTAATTATAAAGCAAATATCTCCTTTTCTAGTATCTTTAAATATACTGAAAAATATAAAACCACAAAACTTCTTGAAGGTGATTATATGGAAGCAGGTACAGATTATCTAATATATGAAGATAAAGAGTTTCGTGAACACTATACAATTGATGCAAAAGTTAATATGTATTTTCCTCTTCCCAAAAAACAATCTTTAAATGCTTCTTTAGAGGTAATTAATCTATTAGATAGAGAAAATGAAGAGCAATTTTTTGATGATAATTATAGTATTGGAAGACAAGTATGGTTAGAACTTTCTTATACATTTTAAAGGATGTTAATGCAAAATATAATTGAATGTAAAAATCTTACACATTATTATGGAAAAAGAAAAATCTTTGAGGATTTTTCTTTTTCTATTTCTAAGGGTAAGATTATTGGATTATTGGGTAAAAATGGTGTAGGAAAATCAACTACAATAAATATTTTAATGGGTTTTTTAGAACCAACTTCAGGAGAATGTTTAGTTTATGGTGAGAAATCTCATGAATTAACTCCTAAAACAAAAGCTAAAATAGGGCTTTTACATGAAGGTCATGTTCAATATGATTTTATGACAATTGAGCAAATTGAAAAATACTATTCAAAATTTTTTCCAAATCAGTGGAAAAAAGAGTTATATTATGAACTTGTTTCTAAGTTAAAAGTGCCTAATAATCAAGTTATAAAAAAACTTTCATGTGGACAAAGGTCACAAGTGGTTTTAGGTTTGATTTTTGCTCAAGATGCAGATTTATTAATACTTGATGATTATTCTATGGGCTTAGACGTTGGTTATAGAAGTTTGTTTTTAGAGTATTTAAAAGAGTATATTATTAAATATAATAAAACACTTCTAATGACTACGCATATTATGCAAAACTTGGAAACAATTTTAGATGATATTATAATTTTAGATTCTCAACAAGAGATATTACAGACTAGTTTAGATGACTTTTTAAACAACTTTAAACAATATAAAATAGTTGGTGTAGAAGGAAGTCAAATAAAAAAGAATAATGATATTGTTAATATAGAAAATTTCCCTGAATATTCATATGTGTATAGTTTTTCTTCACTAAAAGAGATAGAAACATATTTAACAAAAGAGAAAATTGTATTTAATTCTATAAGTGAAATAAATATGAATTTTGAAGAAGCCTTTATAGGTTATACAGGAAGATATTAATGTTAAGTGCAATTATTTATAAAGAGGTTTTGAAATGTTATAAAGTAATAATATTTTTTATATTACTTATCTCATTTAGTTTACTGTTTACTTTTGTTGATATAAAAAATATAGTTAGTGGAATGAATGTTACACAAGCAATATTAGAAATATCATTTAAAGGAAAATTTGATTTTAATTATATACATTATTTATGTATAATTTTTTCTGTAAGTCTAGGTATTGTTCAGTTTTATCCAGAGATAAATAATGCTAGAATTAGACTCTACCTTCATCTACCATTAAGTCATTTTACATTGATAACAATTTTAATTTTTACAGGTATTATATTTTTGGCAATATTGTTTGTAGTTATTTCTATTTTTTATTATTTTATAATCACAAGATATTATCCACAAGAGATTTTTGATGCGATATTTTCTAAAATGTTGCCAATGTTTATTTTATCTTTTTTGTGTTATTTGACTACTATTTTAGCTTTTATAGAACCTAAGATAATGAAAAAAGTGATATATGTACTTGTAAGTTTTTTGATTTTAATTATTTATCTTCCATTATCACAATCTGAATTTTTTGTTAGTTATAAACTTAATATTATAGGAATATTTATAATTTTAGTATATATTTTTACAATTTATAAAGTATTTACATCTTATACAAAAGGATATATAAAATGAAAAATTTAAAAATTTATCCATTTATTATAGTTTCAATTCTTGTTTTATCAATTTATTTGCCTGGTGTATTTAAGAGTTTTTATGCAAATCCTATTGATAGGAATAAAGTTTATTATTCTCCTGTAGATGAGGATTTTGTTAGGTTTAATCTTGATGGCAAAACAAAGAATTATAATTACTCTAATTTAGATGGGAGTATAAAATTAACAGAAGATGAATATCGAGCTAAATTACCATTTATTTATTTTTCAGATTTAATCAAGACTGATAACTTCCCAGAGAAGTTAAGTATTTATGGACAAGACACAAGAGTTATTAGAAGAGAAAGAAGTTTTTTAAGAATTAGAACAAATGAAATAATATCTAATAACGTGAATTTATATCCATTATTTGAGTCAAATCCTAAATATGCTTCTTTGGAACTACCAAAAGACTTATTTAAATTAGGTGATAAAGGAATAACTTTTATTGAATCTGATAAAAATAAAATTGATACAATAAAATCAGAAGCTTATAATAAAATTTTAATTCAAAAAGGTGCTAAATTCCCTTTAAAAAGTGCATTTGGTAATCCTACAACTAGAAAGCCATTTGATGAAGGTTATTTTATAATTGATTCTGAGTATAATTTATTCCATGTAAAACAAGTTAATTCAAAACCATTTATAAAAAAAGTTGATAATAATGGTAAAAAAATAAGATATATATTAAATAAAGAGGATAATAGAAAAGAATACTATGGTTTTGCAATTAGTGAAGATAATGAAATATACTTAATAATGTATGATAATTATCAATTTGTTAAACTTCCTATAGACAACTATAATTATCTTACAACAGATTTTAAGATGATGACAACTCCTATAAATAGAATTTTAACACTTATTGAAGATGATGATACTAATAAAAAAAGAAATATAAATTTATTTGTAACCAATTTAGATTATGATCTAATAAATAAAGCCTCATATTCATACTCTTTACAAAGAGGAAAAATATATGAGATGATAAAATCTATTATTTTTCCTTATGATATTGATATTATCAAAAATAGTGATGGTTACTATTTTTTCGAGCTAAAAAATTTAAGTATAAAATCGTTTGTACTTTATGCTGTTTTAGCATTTTTATATTTAATTTTTATAAAAATGAAAAAAAATATTTTAACAAACCATTTGATTCAAGCTATGTTAATAGTTTTAGGAGGAGTATATTCTATTATTATCCTTCTTCTATTTAATAAATTATTTATAATAAATCAAAAAAATATAAAAAGAGAGATATAAATGAAATCATATATAAATATTATATTTTGCCTATTTTTTTGTTTTTCAATTTTAAATGCAACTGCATTAAAGGTTGAACCATCATTAATACAAGGGCAATTAGAAAATGGATTAAAATATACAATAAAAGAAAACAGTAAGCCTGAAAAAAAAGCTTCAATTAGGCTTTTAGTTGAAGCTGGTTCTTTAGAAGAAGATGATGATCAAAAAGGTATAGCTCATCTTGTTGAGCATATGGCATTTAATGGTACAGAACATTTTAAAGGTAATGATATTATTAAATTCCTTGAATCTATTGGTGTTGGTTTTGGAAGTCATTTAAATGCAAGTACTACTACAACTAGAACATTATACACTTTAGAGATTCCTTTAAAAAATGATAATTTAGAAAAAGCAATGTTGATTTTTTCTGATTGGGCTGGACGTATAGATTTTACAGAAAAAGAACTAGATAAAGAAAGAGGTGTAGTTTTAGAAGAGGCTAGATACAGAAACAATCTTCGATATAGAATCTATCAGCAACTAAAACATGAAATGTATGCAAATAGTAAATATATACAAAGAGACCCAATTGGAGATTTAGATATTGTCAAAAATATTAAAATAGATAGGGTAAAAGCTTTTTATGATGATTGGTATAGACCTGAATTTATGCATCTAGTTGTGGTTGGTGATTTTGATTCAAAAAATATTGAAAAAATGATTAAAGAAAAGTTTAGTGACTTTAAAAACAATAGCAAAAGAAAACAAGCAACAAGAGATGTTGAAAAGATTGATAAAACAAGAGTCACAATTGCAAAGGATAAAGAGGTAATTAGTCCTAGTTTAAATATATATTATTATGATGATTATAAAAAAGTTGAAACAGAAGAGGATTTAAAAGATTCATTAGTTAGAACTATTATGATAAAACTTTTTAATCAAAAAGCTAGTGAACAAATGCTTAAGAAAAATCCTATAGCAACTAGAATAGGACTAAATAGTAGAAGGTTTGCTACAAATCTAAGAACCTACTCTTTTAGTTCATCTTATAGCGGAATAAATGAGATACCTGCCTTAAAAGAGATAACAAAACTGATGTATACAATTGAAAAGTTAGGTTTTGATAAAAAAGATTTTCAAAGAGTTATTAAAGAGTTAAAAAAACAAAATAATGATTCATTAAAAAGTTTAAAAAATAAGATGTCAAAAAGATATGCGGATCAGTTAGCATCATATGCTTTAAATAAAGAATTATTTATTGATGAAAAATATGAAGTTGAATTAGTAAATAAATTATTAGATGAACTTACCTTAAGTGATATAAATAAAAAATATAAAAATATTTTAGCTTTAAAAAGCAGACTTGCTATGTATATTGTATCTCCAAATGTAGAAGTATCAAAAAGAAGAGTTAAGAGTATATTAAACAATAAAGATATAGATTTAAAAGTTGCTAAGGATACTAAAGAATTACCTTCAAAATTATCACCTGACAATCTTAAACCTATGAAAATAGTTAAAGAAACATATGATAAAAAATATGATTATTACGAATTTACATTAGAAAATGGTATAAAAGTAGTTTATAAATTTAATGACTATCTTAAAAATTCAGTATCTTTAAATGCTTTTTCAAAAGGTGGGTTTTCTGTATATGATACTAAAGATTTACCCAATGCAAAGTTTGCTTTAAAGGTTATTGGTCGTTCAGGGCTTGATAAATATAATTTTATAGAAGTTAATAAAATCTATGCAGATAAAAGTGTTAGAATCAGACCTCTTATTTCAAGATATGGTGAAGCATTTTCAGGCTCTTCTACAAAAAAAGATTTTGAGTATCTTTTAGAACATATTTATACTTTCGTAACTATGTATAGATTTGATGACAACGTGTTTTCAAATCTTAAAAATATTACTTTAGCAAATATAAAAAGGGAAGATAGAAACCCAAATAGAAAATTTTCTAATGAATTAGCTATTTATAAATATAAAGGCAATGAAAGATATAAACCAACAGATGAAGAGGATATTAAAAAACTAAATAAAGAAGATATAAAAAGAATCTTTGCAGATAGATTTTCAGATATGAATAACTTCACATTTATAATTGTTGGCGATATATCAAAAGATGAGGTTAAGAAGTTTAGTTCTTTATATTTAGGAAACTTGCCTATTAAAAAAAGAGATGAGAATTACAAATTCAGAGGAATAAAACCAGTATCGGGTGAGCATGAGTTTATTAGAAATTATAGTAATGAAAATATAAGTTCAATAGCTTTATCTTATTCAAAAGAATTACCTTATTCCACAAGTGAAGCAATTTATCTTTCAGCTTTTAAAGATGTATTAAGAACAAAATTAAGAGAGTTAATAAGAGAAGATAAATCAGGAGCTTATTCTGTTGGTGTTAGAACTAGTTTTCAACGAGAACCTTATTCTAAAGCAACAGTATCTATATCTTTTACTTGTGATCCAAATAGAAAAGATGAGTTAGTAAAATATATAAAACAAGTAATATCAAATATTCAAAAAAATGAAGTTGAACAAAAGTATATTGATTCTTTTGTAAAAAAAATAATGAATTCATTTGATGAGAATAGAAAAACTCCTAAGTTTTGGTTAAATCAATTAAAAAGTCATTATTACTATGGTGATGATTTAAATAAAATTGAAAAATATAAAGATATATATAATTCTATAAATCCTAAAGTTATTAAAGATATTGCAAATAAATATTTAGATACTAAAGATATTTTTTATATTGAATTAAACCCTAAAACAATGGATGAATAGAGGTATTATTTGAGATTTTTAATTTTTATATTTTCTAGTATATTAGTGATTATCTTACATTATTTTGTAATTACATATATAAATATAAAGCCAGAACCAAAAATTGTGCAGAAGCTTTCTTCAAAAAAGCTTTCTGTACAAATGGTACAGCTAAAGCAAGCTAAGCCAAAAGTAGAAAAAAAAGTAGAAGAAAAGAAAAAAAAAGAAAAAAAAATTGTTAAAAAAGATAAAGCTGTAAAGAAAAAAGAACTAAAAAAAATCACAAAAAAAGCAAAAAGAAAAGTTGTTAAAACAAAAAAAGAAGAAATAAGCAAAAAAATTGAAAAAAAAATAAAGGAAATAAAAAAACAAGTAGTTGAGAAAAAAACTCAAAAAATTGAAAAAGTGCAAGAAAAAAAGTTAGTAAATAAAAAGAATAAAGAACTTTCTAAAAAAGTATCTAAAGTTCAAAATACAAAAAGTATTGAAAAATTTGAGAAGTTTAAAAAAAATTATCAATTTGAATTATGGTCATATTTAGATAAAAATAAAAGATACCCAGTAGCTTCAAAAAGACTAAAAGAACAAGGGGTTGTTACTATAAGTTTTAAAATACTAAAGAATGGTAGTTTTAAAGATATTATTTTAGAAAGTTCAAGTGGAAAAAGAAGATTAGATAAATCTACTTTAAAGATGATAAAAAATTTAAAAAAATTCAAACCTTTTACGGAAGATATTAATAAAAGTTTTATAAATATCTCTGTCCCAATAGAATATAGATTATAAATAGGAGAAAAGATGAAGTATTTAGTTATTGTTGTACTATTTTTTTATACAAATATGCTTTTTGCACAAAAACAAGCATATATAACAATAGGTAACGAACCAAAATATAAAGAGGGATTTAAACACTTTGAATATACAAATCCAAATGCAAAAAAAGGTGGAGTTTTTAAAGCTGCAACTATAGGAACATTTGATTCATTTAATCCTTTTATTTTAAAAGGTAGAAGTGCTGCAGGAATAGGTATGGTTTATGATACGTTGATGACTTCAAGCTTGGATGAACCCTTTGTTTATTATCCTTTGATTGCACAATATGTTGAGATTTCAAAAGATAATGATTGGGTTAAGTTTTATATTAATAAAAAAGCAAGATTTCAAGATGGAAAAGAGGTAACTGCCCAAGATATTAAATTTTCTTTTGATACCTTAATAAATAAAGGAAGTCCACAATATAAAAGATATTATTTTGACGTAAAAGAAGCAGTTGTATTAGATAAATATACTATTCAATTTAATTTTAAAACAAATAAAAATAAAGAATTGCCTCTTATTTTAGGACAACTTAAAGTTCTTCCTAAACATTTTTGGAAAAATAAAGATTTTTTAGATTCGGATTCTGTTATTCCCCTTGGTTCAGGACCTTATATAGTTGACAAATTTAAATATGGAAAATATGTTAGCTATAAACTAGATAAAAATTATTGGGCAAAGAATTTAAATGTAAATGTAGGACAATACAATTATGGGAAAATTCAATACGATTACTATAAAGATAGAACAGTGACTCTAGAAGCATTTATTTCAGGTGAGTTTGATTATCGTATGGAAAACAGTGCTAAAAATTGGGCGACACTTTATACAGGAGAAAACTTTGATAAAGGTAAGATTGTAAAAAAAGAGATTAAACATGAAAAAGCTCAAGGGATGCAAGCTTTTGTATTTAATATTAGAAAACCACTATTTCAAGATATAGAAGTTAGAAAAGCTCTAAATCTAGCCTTTGATTTTGAATGGACAAACAAAAAACTTTTTTACAATCAATATAAAAGATTAAACTCATATTTTGCAAACTGTGAACTTAGTGCTGTTGGTAAACCCTCAAAGGAGGAGTTAAAGCTATTAGATCCTTTTAAAAATGAACTTCCAAAAGAGGTTTTTGGTGAGGCTTTTAAAAGTAACATTACGGATGGCTCAGGAAATATCCGAAAACAATTACGTAAAGCTTTAAAGATACTAAAATCAGCTGGCTGGAAGTTTGAAAATAAGGTTTTAGTAAAAGATGGCAAAAAATTTGAATTTGAGATTTTACTTGGTTCTTCATCTATGGAAAAAGTTTTAAATCCGTATATTAAAAACTTAGAAAAAATTGGAGTAATTGCAAAAGTACGAGTTATAGATCAAGTTGCTTATGCAAATAAGATTAAGAGTTTTGATTATGATATGACTATTAGAAATTTTAGAGTCTCTTTATCTCCTGGAAATGAACAAAGAAATTATTGGGGAAGCCAAGCAGCCAATATAAAAGGAAGTAAAAACTATATTGGTATTAAATCTAAAGCAGTAGATAGTTTGATAGATACTATCATAAAAGCCCAAACAAGAAAAGAGTTAATCACAGCTGTTAGGGCTCTTGATAGAGTTTTAACACACAACTATTATGTTATACCAAATTGGTACATCTCTTCATATAGATTATCATATTGGAATAAATTCAATCAACCAAAAATAGCACCAAAATATGGTTTAGGAGTTTTTACTTGGTGGATAAAAGAGGAATTTAGAAAATAATATAAAAGTTTAAAAAGTATAGATATAATTAAAATTACAAGTAAAAAATGGAGGTTAATAATGTATAAAATATTAGTATTTACTTTATTCTTTAATTCATTGCTTTTTAGTAATGATAGATTTATAAGAGATGATAATTTTGAAATTATTTTTGATAAGAAACTTAATCTAATTTGGCAAGATAATAATAATGAAAATTTATATACTTATAGTGAAGCTGTTGAATACTGTAAAGAATTGAATATTGGTAATTATAATAATTGGAGAATTCCACGTATTAGAGAGCTTCAAAGTATAGTGGATTATACAAGATATAAACCTGCTATTTATATAGCATTTAAAAATACAAACTTTTTTGATTATCCTGTGGGAAAAGTTGGTGTTGATTACAATACTTATGGAACTGAGGGTGTTTACTTATCTTCTAGCAAAGCATTTTTTTTTAAAAGTTATACAGGTTTTTATTATATTTCATTTACTGATGGAACTATAAATACTACTAATGCTAATAAAAAAAATTATATTAGATGTGTAAAAGATATTTGAGGGGGATAAGATGAGATTTCTATTTTTAATATTTATAATCAATATGCATCTTTTTAGTGATATAACTATATTAGATGGTAAGATTATACAATGGCAAGATTTTAATAATGTACCAAAAAAAAATATCATTTGGGATGAAGCTAAAAAATATTGTAAAAATTTAAAAGAGGATGGTTTTAGTGATTGGAAACTACCTACTATAGATGAACTTTTTGATGCTATGTTAAAGACAAAGGATAAACCTAATAGTAAAGTAAAAGACTTTACTATTGTAACTCATATTAATTATGATACAGGGCATAGTGCATCAAATTATAATTATTGGACTATAAATACTAATGCTCAAGACAAAAAATATGCTTGGACATTAAATATATATAATACTAATATTACAAGTTTTAAAAAGACAGACTTATGTTGTTCTGTAAGGTGTGTAAGGATAAAAGATGAATAGAAGAGTTTTTGTTTTCAGTATATTAATAAGTAGCTTCTTTAAAGTACCTAAACTTTTTGAAATGGCTATAAAGTAGACCCAATGAAGTGTATATATAGTAGAGATTCTAATTGTGGTCCTGCTAGTGATATGCCATATTGTTACAATATTTGTCCTGTAGATGCAATTAGTATTCATTATACTAATCCAGATCATGCATGGATAGATCCCAATACATGTATCTCTTGTGGTGGTTGTGTACTTGTATGTCCATCTCAAGCAATTAAAGAAGGATAAGTCTATGAAAATACTTATTATAATATTATCTTTAGTTATAAGTTTTTTTTTAGGCTTGAATTTAAATTCAAAGACAGAAAATATTGATACTAATAACTTAAGAGATGAAAAAATACTTAATAAATTTGGGACTACTAAAATTGAAAAACAAATAGAGATAAAAAAAGTAGAAACCTTGCCTTTTTACATAAAAAAAGATATTTTGGCTCGAGGTTTAGATGTTACAAAATTAAACGAAAATATGTGGAATAGTTTTTTAAAAAAACAAAAGCATAATGATTTTAAAGAGTTTATTAAACTTATAGATACTACAAGTTTACTTCATCAAGCGGCAAAAAAGAGTTCAAAAGAATTAATATTAAAACTAATAGATATGGGCTATGATATAAATACAAATGATAGAGGGAAAACACCACTTATATATGCTATAGAAGCTAATGCAAGTGTAGAGTTTGTTGAGTTTTTGGTAAGTAATGGTGCAAATCTTGAAATAAACAAAGATATTGAAGGAAAATGGGATGCACTAAATTTTGCCTTAGGAACTATAAAAGATGGGTTTAATTTTAAAGAAGATTTGGTCGAATATTTATTGCAAAATAATTTTGAATTTAAGAAAAAACATTTTTTATCATTACTTAAAATTGAAAGCGACAAGAAAAATAAGTATTTAAAAGATTATATTGATACTTTAGAAGTAAATGAAATATATTCAGAAAAAATCAATATAGGTTATTTAGAATATTTTTTAAATAATAAAATTGATGATAACAACATTAGATATTTACTTGATACAAAGATTGATTTTGAAACGTACAATAAAAGTAATAGTGTTGCAATACTATTTGGAGCAGTAAAAAATCATAATATTTCTTTTGAAACATTTTCTAGATTGATGGATAATATTAATTTGGATGTTAATCAAAAAACAGCTTCTAATGTGACACCTTTAATGATCTCTACACAAAATGGTGATTTTCAAAAAATAGAATATCTTTTAAAAAAAGGAGCAAATATATCGATTCAAACACACAGTGGTAAAGATGTATATGATTATCTAAATAATTCAAAGATAGATGAATATAAAAAATTAGAAATCAAGACTTTACTTGATCGATATAAAAAATAAGGGATAAAAAAATGCCAAGCTATATAATAAGAAGACTTCTTCTTATAATCCCAACACTTCTAGGGATTATGACTATTAACTTTTTTATTGTACAAACAAGTCCAGGAGGACCTGTTGAAAAAATGATTTTACAATTAAATGGTGAAAGTGATGGCACTTTAGAAAGAATCACAGGAAGTGACCAAACAGACTTAATGAGTTCCTCAAGTATAGAACAAGAGACTTCATCTTCATACAAAGGCTCAAATGGTCTTGACCCAGAACTGATAAAAGATATAGAAAAATTATATGGTTTTGATAAACCAATACTTGAAAGATATTTTCTAATGTTAAAAAACTATATTACTTTTGATTTTGGTGATAGTTTTTTTAGAAATGCAACAGTATTTGAGTTGATTAAAGAAAAACTGCCCGTATCAATCTCTCTTGGTATTTGGTCCACTTTAATCATATATCTTATCTCAATACCTTTAGGTATAAAAAAAGCACTAAAACATGGAAGTAAATTTGATATATATTCTTCCACAATAGTTGTTGTAGCTACTGCGATTCCAGGGTTTTTATTTGCCATTTTACTTGTAATACTTTTTGCAGGTGGAAACTATTTTGATTGGTTTCCACTACGAGGGCTAGTAAGTGATAATTTTGATACCTTACCTTGGTATAAACAAATAATAGATTATTTTTGGCATTTAACCCTTCCTTTAACAGCTTTAGTTATTGGTGGATTTGCAACTCTTACAATGTTGACTAAAAACTCTTTTTTAGATGAGATATCAAAACAATATGTAATAACAGCAAAAGCAAAAGGTTTGGAAGAAAACAAAGTTTTATATAATCATGTTTTTAGAAATGCTATGTTGATTATAATTTCAGGTTTTCCTGCTGCTTTTATCAGTATGTTTTTTACAGGTTCACTTTTAATAGAAGTGATATTTTCTTTGGATGGAATAGGGCTTTTAGGTTTTGAAGCTACTTTATATAGGGATTATCCAATAATGTTTGCAACATTATATATCTTTACTCTAATGGGACTTTTCATCTCATTAATTTCTGATTTAGTTTATACTTGGGTTGACCCAAGAATAAATTTTGATAAGGTTTAAGATGCAAACAGTTATCGAAAAAAGAATTAATGTGTTTAAAGAGAATAAAAGAGGATATTACTCTTTATGGATATTTCTATTTTTATTTGTAATTACGCTATTTTCAGAATTTATTGCAAATGATAAGCCTTTGGTTGTTGTATATAAAAACTCTATTTATGCACCTATATTTAATAGCTATTCTGAAAGAACTTTTGGTGGGGATTTTGAAAGTGAAGCTGATTATAAAGATGAGTATGTACAAGAACTAATCAATGAAAATGGATATATAGTTTGGCCTTTGGTTAGATACTCATTTGATACTATAAAAACAGACTCCAAAGAAGCTTTTCCTAGTGCACCAAGTAGTGAAAATATCTTAGGAACAGATGACCAAGGAAGAGATGTATTTGCAAGAATAATGTATGGCTTTAGAATTTCAGTTTTATTTGGACTAGCATTAACAATATTTTCATCTATAATTGGAGTATTTGTTGGAGCTGTTCAAGGGTATTATGGTGGTAAAATAGATCTTCTTGGGCAAAGATTCATAGAGATTTGGGGAGGTTTGCCAACTCTTTATTTGCTAATTATTTTAGCAAACTATATCCAACCCACTTTTTGGTGGCTATTGGGGCTTTTATTACTATTCTCATGGACTTCTCTAGTAGGAGTAGTAAGAGCAGAATTTCTAAGGTCAAGAAATTTTGAATATGTAAAGGCAGCACGTGCTTTAGGACAAAGTGATAAAAATATCATGTTTAAACATATTTTGCCAAATGCTTTAGTTGCAACAGTAACTTTTATGCCTTTTATCTTAAGTGGAAGTATCACTACCTTGACTTCTTTAGATTTTTTAGGTTTTGGATTACCTGCAGGAAGTCCAAGTTTAGGAGAACTATTAGCCCAAGGAAAAGCAAATATGCACGCACCATGGCTTGGAATTACAGCATTTGTGGTTTTATCCTTGCTTTTAACTTTACTTGTGTTTATAGGGGAAGCTTTTAGAGATGCGATGGATCCAAAAATTGCACAGAAGTAGTTTTATAATAAATATCTAAATCTATTATAAAGTTAAGGAACAATTTATTTTCTTAAATATATAATATTGATATTCATTATTATAAAGGAATTAGATGAAAAGAAAATTCCTTTCCCACCAATTCTAGGGATAAATGTTGATTTAAAACAATTATTTGTAAGACTAGAGTATGAAATTGTTGATTTTGTTGAGAGTAGAAGATGGTTTTTGAAATTTATAATTATATACAATTATAGTGGTGATAAAATTGAAGTAAAAAAGGGAAATTAATCATGTTTAGTAATATAAAACTATTTTTTATTTTATCTATTTGCATCTCTTTTTTTATGGGATTTTTTTTTGATAAGATTTATTTTAAAGATACAGAAAAAGCTATTGAAAATATTTCAATGAATAAGATTGAAAATAAAAAAAATGAAGATTCTAAAAATACTTATTTAATGGAAAAAGAGATTGTAAAAAGCATTGAGCTTCCTACTTTTATAAAAAATGATATAGAAAAATTTCATATAACTACTAATGATTTCACACAAAAAGATTGGGAAAAGTTTTTGTATTTATATTCAAAAAAGTATTTAAAAGAAGAAATTAATAAAAATTTTTTTAGAAATACACCTTTTCATGTAATTGCAACGGGTTTTTATAATTTTAACGACATTAAAAAAATGCTTGAAGAGGGTTTTGATATAAATCAAAAAAATTCTAAAGGAGAAAGCCCTTTAATGTTGGCTTTTAAAAGTAATAATATTCTTGTTATTAAAGAATTTATAAAAATGGGAGCAATACCTGATGAAAATTGTTTACTTTATGCTTTAAAAAATAGTAATAAATATACAAAAAAAGCTTCTATAAATATTTTAAAACAATATGGAATACAGTTGGATAATGTAAAGTTTTTTGATGTAGCAAATAGCATAGAAAATAAAGAATATTTACATGAGTTAATAGAAAATATAGATGTTAATACACAAGTAAAAGAAAATAGTTATATTAGTCTTTTTGAAGATATGTTATTACAAAATCATGACAATAAAACAATAAGTAAGTTTTTGAATAATGGTGTTAAATTCGAAAAAAAAGATGGTTTTAACTCTTTACATGCCTTAGTAACGAATAATAATATATCTAATGAAAATATTCAAAAAATTATTGATATGGGTGAAAATGTAAATGAGGTTTTTTATAACGGAACAGGTAATACTCCATTACTAAGGGCAATGGCATTTGCAAATGTTGTTGATATAAATAAAATAGATACCTTACTTAAAAATGGTGCTGATATGAATGTTGTTAATAAAAAAGGCAATGGAGTTTATGAGTATCTAGATAGAGTAAAAGATGAAGATAAAAAAAATAAAATAATTGAAATACTTAATAAATATAAATAAAGGATAAAAAATGGAGAATAAAGATAAACAAAAAAATAAAATGCAAAGTTTTTTAGCAAAATATAAAAAGGAAAAATAATGAGTACACAATATAAAGAAAAAAATAATCTTAATGATTTTAGGCAAGCTGTAAATATGGTATTTTTTATAATTATTTATATTGATTTAATAATTTTAAATCTCTTTGGTTATGAAAGAGGAAGTGACTTTTATCTTTTTTATTATTTTCCTGCTACAGCATTAATAACAAGTTTTTCTATTTATTTAATAGAAGAAAAGTATAAAAAATCATTTATTATTTTTTATTTAAGTGAAGCTTTTAAAATAACTCACATAAAATATAAAGTTTTATCTTTTATTATATTATTAGTTATACCTATAGGTTGTATCTATTTTTTATCAAATTATTAATACAACGATTTTGTTTGTATTTTAGTTATGAATATTTTAAAAGGATAAAAATGAAAAACAATATATTAAATTTATTAAAGGAATATGATGGAAAATAAAGATAAACAAAAAGAATCACCATTGATTGTTTTTATTGGAGTATTAAGTGTATTTAATGCAATTTTTGCAGTAATAAATGTACTTAAATAAAATCATGAATGATATAGTTTACAAATGTAAAATTTTTAAAAGTCAAAGGTTTTGTTTAAAATGAAACAAAGTTTATTTGGCTTAATTGGCATTTCTTTATTTTTCTTTGGCTTATTATCTGGAAAGGTCTTTTTTAAGCCAGAGATAATAGTCAAAGATGAGAATAGAAACCTTGTACAAGAAAATAAGATTCTAGAAAAATCTATTTCTAATGAAGAAAAAGATTTAGCTATTAAAATAGTTGACAATAATAAAGTTAATTTACCAATTTTTATCAAAAATACTATTAAAAGTTATGGTATTGATTCAGAAAATCTTAGTGAAGAAGATTGGAATAATTTTCTTTTACAACTAAAAAAAGACAATTTAAATACTCTTTTAGATGAAGATGTTAATGGCTTAAATTTATTACATATTGCAGTAAAAAGTGGTTCTATGACAATGACTAAGAAACTCCTTGATTTAGGCTATGATGTAAATGTAAAAGATAAGTATGGGAATACTCCTTTGATATATGCTTCTAAAGATTCTAATAATTTAAATCTAATAAAAGAACTTATAAATAATGGAGCAGATATATTTACAAACTATTATAACAAGAGTCCTGATGTATTAACAAATGCATTAAGATCTGGAAAATGGAATACTGAACTTGTCTCTTATTTGAAAGAACAAGGTTTAGAATTTAAGAAAAAACACTTGAATGAATTAACTTATGATTATAATAAAGAGTATTTATATGAACATTTACAAACTATAGGAATTAATCCCCAAGTAAGTGAAGGTAGAAGTTATTTTGAACAATTATTAAAAAATAATACAAGCAATGATGTTATTGAATATATGTTGGATAATAATTTAGATTTAGAAAATGATTCTAAAGGGTATAATGCTTTACATTCTGCAACAATGAATCAAAATATTACTATAGAAAACCTTCAAAGAATTATTAATGCAGGAGTTGATATAAATGCAGTTGCAAGTGAAAAATCACAACAAACTCCAATTATGTATGCTGTATTTAGAGCAAATATAAAAAAAATCAAGCTTTATCTTGAAAATGGTGCAGATACTTCAAAAATAGATTGGTTAGGTAAAAATGTTTATGATTATTTGGAACGTTCAAAATTTTACAAAAGCGATGAAGAAAAGATTGAAGTAAAAAAAATGTTGGATAAATATGGAAAATAAAAATAAAAATAGTTTAGCTAGTTTAGTAAGATCATTTTTAATTTTATTTATACTTGTTTGTTGGTCTTTTACTTTTAAGTCAATTTTAGATTCTTATATAGAAAATTTGTATCAATTCAACTTTTTTATATTATTAATACTAGGAACTATATTTTTTTATATTTTTGAGTCTAAAGATTATAAGAACTTAAAGATTATATATTATCTTGAAAAATTGTATCTTTATATTATGAAAAGAAAAATAATATTTATATTAGCTTTTCCTTTACCTAGTTATATTTTTTCACTTATAAGTTTTTTAAGTGATTAGAATCTTAGGCTTCGAATTACAGCATTTGTAGTGTTGTCTTTGCTTTTAACATTACTTGTGTTTATAGGGGAAGCTTTTAGAGATGCGATGGATCCAAAAATTGCACAGAAGTAGTTTTATAATAAATATTTAAATTCATTATAATATTAAGGAATAATTTATTTTACTGGATATATAATATTGATATTCATTATTATAAATTAAAAATATGGAAAATTTTTCTTACAGATATAGATATTGGAATAATAAAAATATTAAAAAAACTTTAATACTTTTTCTTTTAATGATAAAGCTTATGCAGAAGATTATACTCCAGTGATGATAGATGCAATTATAAAAAGTGATCCTTCAGGAGCATTTTATATTTGTACAGAAAAAAATTAAAGGGCATTAAATATGAGAGAAAAAATATTATTAGTTATTTCAATTATTGGAATGATTCTTATGTACTATATCGGTTTAAATTATAGTAAAAATAATGACAAAAATGTGATAGAAAAAGAATCTATACAAACAAATACTTATAATGGGGAAATTAAAAATGAAATTATAAGTATTATTCCCAATTATATAGCAGAAGATTTAGAAAAATATGGTTTTGAGTCAACTAGTTTTGATAAAAATAATTGGGAAAAATTTAAAAATATTTTAAAAAAAGAAAATATTAAAAGTGAATATGAAAAAAATAATATACTTTTTGGATCAGCATTAAAAGGTAATGTTGACATAGACAAAATAAGAGAGCTTATAAAATTAGGATATGATATAAATAGAACAAATGAGAGGGGAGAGACATATTTACAACTATTAGTAAAAAATCTAAAAAATATTGAAAATGTGTATTTAATTGATGAATTAATTAAATTAGGTGCAAATATCAATGTAACTTCAGATATAGATGTTTTAATGAATGGATTTAATGGTAAAATGGATATTCTTAATTATGCGCTAGCTAATAAAAATGCAGATGTTAGGAATAAAGTTTTAGATATCCTTTCAGAAAATGGTATGAGCGTAAGAAATAATCCTTCTAAATATATTCAAGCAGTGTTTATAAATGAAAAATTTAAAAAACAAATTATAGAAAATATAGATATGAGTACAAAAATAACTAAAGATGAAAATAGTTTTGAATATTTGTTTACAAAACTTAATTCAGATGAAATATCAGAAATTTTAAAAAATGATTCTAATATCGATTATTCTTATGAAGGTACAAATTTATTACATAAAATAGCACAAAGTGATCAAGTATCTAAAAAAAATATTAAAAGTATTTTAGAATTAAATTTAAATGTAAATGCAAATTCTGATTTTTTAGACTTGGGAATGACCCCTCTACAAGCCAATATTTTTAAGGGAGATTATGAAACTATAGAATTACTTTTAAAAAAAGGTGCAAATCCTTATATACAGGATTATAAAGGTAATAATTCATTTTCATATGCAGAAAAAATAGTTAAAGAGAAAGAAAATATAATCAAAATTTTAGAAAAATATAAAAATAATTTTAAAGAGATAAATTGATTGCTTACCTTTTTTATGTGTTTATCTATACGATAATATTTATTGTTTTATTTTATTTGGGTAATGACATAGAATTAGAATATAAATTAATTATCTTTACAGGGTTTATATGTGTAGTTACTATGAAATATTTTTCAAAGTTTAAATATAAAAAGAATCCAAGAACATTATTTGAAAAGATAAATAATAAATCATACTTATTTGAAAAAAAATATAAAAAATATATAAATTTTATTTGGCTTATTTTTTATGTATTATTGTTTAATTTAGTTTATGGATATTTCAAATCAAATTACTTTTAGATGATATGACTTATAAGAAGATGATGTGCTAATTTATATATTTAGATAGGAGATAAAAAATGGATGAATTTTTTAGTATGATAGGCTTATTGTTTTTAGTATTGTTTATTTGGTTTTTTTGGATAAATAAAGAAAGGTCTGAAAAAATAGCTAAAGCTATCAACCGATGGTTGGACTCAATTGCTAGAAATAAAGAATACTCAAAAATAGATGAGCTTGAAAAAAGAATAGAATTATTAGAAAAAAAATTTGATGATAACAAGAGAGATTAAATATGAGCAAAATATTAGATATAAAAAACCTAGATATATTTATAAAATCAAAAGAGGAAAAGACTATTGTACAAGGGATGCAATTACAGATAAATCAAGCTCAAACTGTAGCATTGGTTGGTGAGAGTGGTAGTGGTAAATCAATGACTGCATACTCAATTTTACAACTACTTCCTAAAGAATCAAATTTTAAAATAAATGGAAATATTTATTTTGAAGATAAAAATATTTTAGAATATTCAAAAAAAGAGCTTCTAAGTCTTAGAGGAAATCAAATCTCAATGATATTTCAAGAACCAATGAGTGCATTAAACCCTTTACATACAGTTTTTGTTCAAATTGCAGAGATAATCACAATACATAATCCAATTTCTAAAAAAGAATTAAAAGAAAAAGTATATGAGTTATTAGAAAAAGTTGAATTACAAAAATATGGAAACTTAGAAAAAATATCGAAATCTTATCCCCATGAGTTAAGTGGAGGACAAAGGCAAAGAGTTATGATAGCAATGGCTATTGCAAACAATCCAAAGCTTTTAATAGCTGATGAACCAACCACGGCTTTGGATTTAACTATACAATATCAGATTTTACAGCTACTAAAAAAACTTCAAAAAGAGTATAAAATGTCTATACTTTTGATAACTCATGATTTAGCAGTTGTTAAAGAGTATTCAGATTATATTTATGTAATAAATCAAGGGAAAATAGTTGAACAAAATACTACAGAAGAATTATTTGAAAATCCTCAAAATCAATATACAAAGCTTTTATTAAAAAATGATATCACTCCAAATAGCTTTGAATATAAAGATAAAAAAACAATTTTAGATATAAAAAATCTGAATGTAAAATTTCCAATTACAAAAGGGATATTTAAAAGAGTAGTTGATAACTTTATAGCGGTAAATAATGTGAGTTTTAATATATTTGAAGGGGAGTGTTTAGGTATTATTGGAGAAAGTGGAAGTGGTAAGTCCACACTTTCCCAAGCAATTCTAAAACTTGTTAATTCAGAAGGAAAAATTAGTTTTTTAGGAAATGATTTAACTAATCTTGATAAAAAATCCTTACAAAAGCTTAGAATAAATATGCAAATTGTATTTCAAGACCCTTTTAATAGTTTAAATCCAAGAATGAGTATCTTTTCAATAGTAAGTGAAGGTTTAGATATCCATACAAATCTTACAAAAGAAGAGAAAAAAAATGAAGTGGAAAAAATACTTGAAGTTGTAGGATTACCAAAAGATTCAATATATAGATATCCCCATGAATTTAGTGGAGGGCAGAGGCAAAGAATAGCAATAGCAAGAGCTTTAATACTTAAACCAAAGTTATTAATACTTGATGAACCAACATCAGCTTTAGATAGACAAATTCAATTTGCTTTATTAAAACTTTTAAAACAGATACAAAAAAAATATAATTTAACATATATTTTTATATCCCATGATTTAGAAGTTATACAAGCTATTTCAAATAGGGTTGCAGTTATGAAAGAGGGGATTATAGTTGAAAACAATTATACAAATGAAATTTTTTCAAGCCCTAAACATAAATATACAAAAGAGCTTATAGAGGCATCTTAAAAATTATAAATAAAAAACTTTAAGGATTTAAAATGTATTTTTGGAATATTAATTCATTGAAAAATGATATAAGAGATAATGGCTTTAATGATAGATTTGTTTTTCCATATATTTTGGTATATGTAATAATTACTACATTCTCAATTGAGATATTAAGATATACAGGAGTTGAAGAGGGTTCAATATATGAGTATTTTTATACTGCTTTAGTACTTATATTAAGTATTTTAGGGACTATATATATTTATAAAAAGAATGGAATGGAAAATGGAAATAATTTTGCAAATAAATTTTTTACAATAGGTTTGGTTGTTCTTATTAGAACTTCTATTTATTTTATTTTATTTTCTATTTTTATTGGATTTATTTTAATTGCTTTTTTTTCTGATGATATATTAGAAGAAAGTTTAGGTTTTATAGAGCTTCTGTATATAATATTTTATTATTATATATTAGGAAATCATATTTTAGATATAAAAGATGTATAAAGAAAAACAAAAACTATAAGGATGTTTTCTGTTATTTTCATAATAATAGAAAACACTTTACGATAAAATATCCAATTAATTAAATAGATTGGATAAAGATGTTAAAAGAGTATGAATATATTATAGTTGGAGCTGGTATTGCTGGGTGTAGTACAGCCTATTTTTTGTCTAAATACAGTGATTCTATATTACTTATTGATAGAAACTGTGATTTAGCTCAAGGTGCTAGTGGTGCTGCTGGTGCTTTTCTCTCTCCACTTTTAGGTAAGCCAAATAAGTTTAAAGATTTAGTAACTGAGGCAATTAAATTTTCTACAAAGTTTTATTTAGAAAATACACCCAAAGATATTACTAATTGTGGAGTTGTTAGAATTCCTAAAAATCAAGAAGATGAAGATAAGTTCCAATCTTATAAACCTTATATGGATTTTGAGTATGAGCAAATGGAGGGTGGATATTATTTTGATATAGGTTCACAAGTAAACTCTTACAATATTTGTAAAGTTTTGGCAAAAGATGTTGAAAAGCTTTTTAAATATGAAGTAACAAATATTGAAAAAAAAGATGATTCTTGGATAGTAAACAATGAATTTAAAGCAAAAAATCTAATCTTAACTACAGGTGCAGATATTTCATTGATTGATGAAGACTATTTTAACATAAGAGCTGTTTGGGGACAAAAAATAGATATTTATACTTCAACTAAAACTACAAAAAATTATCATAAAGAGTGTTCTTTATCCCATTCAACTTATATAGATGAAAAAAATATAAACTTAACTTCCATTGGAGCAACACACCATAGAATAGATGAAGATTTAAAAATCTGTAATCATTGCCTTAATTCTTTTAAAAATGAGAGTTCTTATAGTAAACAAAGAGCCAAAGAGGATTGTGAAAAATTAATTTCTCTTGCAAATGATATAAAAGTATTAGAAGATGTGGAAGTTTGTGATATAAAAATTGGACCTAGAGCTTCTAGTTTAGATTATTTTCCTATGATTGGACAGTTAATAGATTCAAAAACTACAATTGAAAAATATCCACATTTGGTAAATGGATCCCATGTAAAAGATGAAATGTTAATAAACTTTGATAATTTATATGTATTAAATGGAGTAGGGGGAAGAGGTTATGTTTTATCTCCTTACTTAGCAAAAAACTTAGTTGAAAATATTATAAATAATAGTGAAATTAAAGCAGAAATAAAAGTCCATAGAATGTTTAAAAGGTGGGTGAAAAAATCTAAAATAACTAAATAATATATAGTTTTTATTATTTATTTATATTAAAGTTTTTATTAATAAAAAGTTAACTTTTATAAGATAGAATAGATTCAAATTTAAATAGAGGATAATTATGGCAAACTTATTAAAAATAGTTTTTTTAGGTCTAGTTGGATTTGGTTTATTAGTTTATTTTACAGCTGAGAAGCCTAAACAAGTGGTAGCAAATGATAATGTATTAAATATTATTAAATATGATTCTTTACCTGCAAAATTTGAATTAGTAGGAAAAGATAACGAAATAAAAAAAGAATCATTATTTGAAAAAAATAAAAAATATTTAATCATAGTAGGAAATCATGACTCATTAGCAGTGGTAAAAGATTTACCAAAATTATATAAAATAGAAACTCCTTATATAATGGTTGCGAATATTTCTGCAGCTCCTTGGTTTGTAAAAAAGATGTTTATTCCAGGAAAACTTGAGGAGTTAAATGAGGGTACAAATATTCCAATGATATTTGATATGGATGGAAGTATGGTTAATGCTTTAAAAGTTACAGACAATTCAAAGACAAAATTCTTTGCATATATTTTAACTGAAGTTGGTACTATCTCTAAAATATATGAAGGAACTGTCAAAGAGGGTGCTTTAGATGGTACAATGAACAAAGAAGAGATAAAAAATACTTTAAAACCATTATACGAACTTTTACAAAAACAGTAGAATTTTAAATTCTACTGTTACTTTGATTAAAAAATATACACAAAATTATTATATCGATAGCAATTATCAAATATCTTTAAGAGTACTTTGTTATAATTATTTTTTTAAGGATTTAAGATGAGTAAAAATGATATTAGACTAAAAGAAGATTTATCTAAACTATTAATTTATAGTATTGATGATGATGCAAAATTTGAATACTTATTATTAAATGGTGCAAATATAAATTACCAAACAAATAATGGTTGGTCTGCAATGTTTCAAGCCATTGTATCAAAAGAGAACAAAAGATTAAAAAATATTATAGAATTAGGTGCAGATGTAAACCAACGAGACAAAAGTACAAAAAATGGTCTTTTTTGGGCAATTTATTCAGGAAATATTACTGCTTTTAATCTTTTATTAACAAAAGGAATAAGTCTAAATGTTTTTTTTAAAGATAAACTTCATGCCTTGCACTACAGTGTGTATAAAGGAAGACTTGATTTTGTAAAATCTTTAATTAAAAAAAGATCAATTGATATAAATTTGTGTGATCATCTTGAAGCAAATCCTTTTCTTTATGCAGTGTTATATAAACATAAAAACTTAATAGAATTTTTTTCAAAAAATAAAGCAGATAAGTACAAACAAGATGTATTTGGGAATAGTGCTTACTCATTATCAAAAGAATATGGGATAAAAATTTAAATAGGACAAAATTTGTCTTAAATAAAAAATTAACATATATCTCTTATTTTTCATTAAAGAAAAAGGAGTAAGATTATTTTGTAATTTGAATTTACGAAAGGATTAAATATGAAACATGAATTAATGAAACTACCTTATGAGATGGATGCTTTAGAACCATATATGTCGAAAGAGACTTTAGAATTCCACTATGGAAAACATCATCAAACATATGTAACAAAATTGAATGGATTAATTGAGGGTACAAAATATGAAGATTCTTCTTTAGAAGATATTATAAAAAATTCAGAGGGTGGTATATTTAATAATTCTGCACAAGTTTTTAACCACGATTTCTTCTGGCATGGATTAACTCCTGGGGGTTCAATAATTCCACAAGAAGTTGAAACTGCATTAACTGAAGCATTTGGTTCTGTAGAAAAATTTAAAGAAGATTTTACAAATACAGCAGTAAACCATTTTGGTTCAGGTTGGGCTTGGTTAGTTAAAGATATTACAGGTAAATTAGAAATTGTAGCAACTGCTAATGCTGCTACTCCTATAACTGAAGGTTTAACTCCATTACTTACATGTGATGTGTGGGAACATGCATATTATATTGATACTAGAAATGCAAGACCAAAATATTTAGAAAACTTTTGGAATCTTGTAAACTGGGATTTTGTAGCTAAAAATTTAGCTAAATAATAAAAAGAGGTTTTCCTCTTTTTATTCATTTAACCAAGAATAAGCTTCGTTTTCATCCTCAAAACTTTTTATCTCTCCTGACATAAACCAAGAACTAATTTTTGCACCTATTTTAATCCATTCTTTACTTTTCAAAATAGCGATTTTTTCAAATTCATTACCATGTTGTAAACCTAATTTTAAATCATCCCATGCTGCTTGTAATTCCCAGCCTTCTAATTGGCTACAGTCTATTAAAGCTTTTATTTTAGGTTCTTTTACACCATTAAGCGTAGAGTTAATTATAGGAATTATTGTTTCATAATCTTCGTGAGTTAATGTACCTATGGCTTTTAAAGTAAGATAAAATTTATCTTCAATTCTTTCTATTCCAATAGATAATCCATGTTTTTTAAGTTTCATGATAATCTCCTTAAGTATATTTTATATTTTTATTTTAATACTATATAACTTAAGGAGAATAATTTAAAAGTGATAAATAGTTATTTTAGAAAAACCTTTCTTCTAAAACATCAACTAATGATTTTACTGAATCTATTGAATTAGCAAATTGTTTTGTTTGATTTTCATCAAGTTTTAGTTCCATAATTTTTTCTACACCTTTATTTCCTAACATCACAGGAACTCCAGCAACAATGTTTTCATATCCATACTCTCCATCTAACATCACTGCACAAGGGTATATTTTCTTTTTGTTATCTAAAATAGCTTCAACCATAAGTGAAGTTGCATGAGCTGGTGCATAATATGCAGAACCTGTTTCAAGAAGTTTTACTATTTGTAGACCACCGTTTTTAGTTTTTTCAACAATCTCATTTATCTCTTCTTCCTCTAAAATTTCAGTTATTGCAACTCCTGCAACAGTTGAATGTTTAGGAAGGGGAACCATATCATCACCATGTCCACCCATAACTGATGATTCTATTTGTCCTGCACCAAAACCTACTTTCTCCAATATAAAGTGACTCATTCTTGCACTATCTAAGATTCCTGCCATCCCAACAATTTGCTCTTTTTTAAATCCTGAAGTTTTAATTGCAGTATAAACCATAGCATCTAATGGATTTGAAACAATAATTACAATTGCATTTGGTGCATAGTTTTTTATATCTTCGATTACACTTTTCATAATTTTTGCATTTGTTAAAAGTAAATCATCTCTACTCATTCCAGGCTTTCTTGGAATGCCAGCAGTTATCACAACAACATCACAATCTTTTAAGTCTTCTCCAGATTTTGCTGGATGTACAACTGTATGTGATTTTGCTGCATTTGCAGATTGTGAAATATCTAAAGCCATAGCTTCAACAATGTTTTCTCTAATATCTTTTAATACTATAGAAGAACATATGCCTTTGTGAGCTAATGTATAAGCAAGTGTGGAACCCACATTTCCTACACCTATAATTCCTACTTTTTTATTAATCAAAATATAGCCTTTATTTTTAATATATTTTAATTATATCAAAAAAAATTTAGTAAAATTAAAATAATTGTATATTTTTTATAAAAAAAAAGGTAAGGTGTTACCCTTACCTTTTTAAATTTTTATTTATCAATTATGCAATAATTGAATTTAATGTTGCTGATGGTCTCATAGCTGCAGTTGCTTTTGATTCATCTGGTAAATAATAACCACCGATATCAGAAGGGTTACCATGATTTGCCACTAATTCATTAACAATTTTATCTTCATTCTCAGCCATTGCATTTGCAATTGGTTCAAATTCAGCTTTTAAATCAGCATCATCATTTTGTGCCGCTAATTCTTGTGCCCAATACATTGCTAAATAAAAATGTGAACCTCTATTATCAATAGAACCTAATTTTCTAGCTGGAGATTTGTCATTTTCTAAGAATGTTCCAGTAGCTTTATCTAAAGTTGTAGCTAAAACTTGTGCTTTAGTGTTATTTTGAGTATTTGCTAAGTGTTCAAATGAAGCTGCTAATGCCATAAATTCACCTAATGAATCCCATCTTAAATACGATTCTTCAATAAATTGTTGTACATGTTTAGGAGCAGATCCTCCTGCACCAGTTTCAAATAATCCTCCACCTTGCATTAATGGAACAATTGAAAGCATTTTAGCTGAAGTTCCAAGCTCTAAAATTGGGAAAAGGTCAGTGTTATAATCTCTTAATACATTACCAGTTACAGAGATAGTATCTAATCCTTTTCTCATTCTTTCTAAAGATTTTTTAGTTGCATCTAATGGCGTCATAATTGAGATATCTAATCCTGTTGTATCATGATCTTTTAAATATGTGTTAACTTTTTTAATAAGTTCAGCATCGTGTGCTCTATTTTCATCTAACCAGAAGATTGCTGGTGTATCAGAAAGTCTAGCTCTTGTAACTGCTAGTTTAACCCAGTCTTTAATAGGAGCATCTTTTGCTTGGCACATTCTAAAAATATCACCTTTATCAGCGTCTAAAGTAAATACAGTTTCTCCTGCTTTGTTTGTAACAACAAATTTACCATCAGTTTCTGCTTGGAAAGTTTTATCATGAGAACCATACTCTTCGGCTTTTTTAGCCATTAAACCAACATTTGGAACAGTACCCATAGTTGTTGGATCTAATGCACCATTTTCTTTACAATCTTCAATAACAGCTTGGTAAGTAGTAGCATAACATCTATCTGGAATCATCGCTAAAGTATCTTCTTCTTTATCTTCCGCATTCCACATTTTACCACCACCTTTAATCATAGCTGGCATAGATGCATCAATAATAACATCAGATGGTACATGTAAGTTTGTAATCCCTTTAGCAGAATTTACCATTGCAAGTCTTGGTTGTTTTTCATAAATTGCAGCAATATCTGCTTCAATTTCTGCTTTTTTGTCTGTATCTATAGAATCTAATTTAGAGTATAAATCACCTAGACCATTGTTGAAGTTTACATCTAATTCATCAAATAACGCACCATGTTTTTCAATTAATTCTTTGAAGAATACTTTTACGGCAAATCCAAACATAATTGGATCTGATACTTTCATCATAGTAGCTTTAAGGTGTAATGATAATAATACATCTTTTTGTTTAGCTTCATCAATTGATTTTTGATAAAACTCTTGTAAAGCTTTTGCAGACATTTTCGTTGCATCAATAACTTCACCAGCTTCTAAAGGTAAAGATTCTTTTAACACTTTTTCTTCACCATTAGAAGATACAAATTTAATTTGGAAGTCATCTTCTGCTACTAAAGTTGTAGAAACTTCTGAACCATAGAAATCATCTGCATCCATATGTGCAACTTCAGTTTTTGAATCTTTAACCCAAGCTCCCATTCTATGTGGATTTTTCTTAGCATAGTTTTTAACTGCTCCTGGAGCTCTTCTATCTGAGTTTCCTTCTCTTAAAACTGGGTTAACAGCAGATCCTAAGATTTTTGCATATCTAGCACTAATCTCTTCTGATTCATCATAATTTGGTACATTAAAACCTTTTGATTGTAATTCAGCAATTGCAGCTTTTAATTGTGGAATTGAAGCTGAAATATTTGGTAACTTAACAATGTTACAATTTGGATCTTGTGTCATCTCTCCAAGTTCTGCTAATGCATCACCAATTTTTTGATCTTCTTTTAGATTCTCTGGGAAGTTTGCTAAAATTCTTCCTGCAAGTGAGATATCTTTTGTTACCATTTCAATACCAGAGCTTTTTGTAAATGCTCTAATGATAGGTAGAAAAGAATATGTTGCTAATGCTGGTGCTTCATCAACTTTTGTATAAATGATTTTTGACATGTCTGTTCCTAAGTATTAAATTTTGAATAGTGATATAATAGCAGTATTTGAGTTTATGCTTATTGAATTTTTTATAATAATTAGTTACAAAAAGATTACTGTTTCAATATTTCACATTAAATTATTGTACATTATTCCATAAATCTTTAATTGAGCTAGGTTTTTGCTTAGAAACATCCGTATTCATAATCTTTTTTGCTTGTTTATCTATTTTTGTCACTTTTTCTTTAACTTTAGTGTAACTTTTCTTAACACCTCTATTTGCATTTATATTGTTTACATGTTTAGCATATGAGTTAGAAAATTTGTGAAGTCCTGTTTTATTGTCTTTTACAAAATATAGATAATCACTTTTTACCGGGAAAATAGCTGCTTTTATTGCATTTAAACTTACAGCACAAATAGGGCTTGTTGGTAAACCTTTGTTTTTATAAGTATTGTATGAAGTGGTATCCTCTTTAATTCTTCTTGCAGTTACTCTTACATGGGAGTATTTTCCATAGTTTAGAGTTCCATCCATTTGCAACGCCATGCCCTTTCTTAATCTATTATATATAACGCTAGAGACTAAAGGCATCTCATCTTCATTTGCTGCTTCTTTTTGGATTATTGAGGCAATGGTTAGATAAAAGTACCATTTCTTTTTATCATAATATCCAAATATTTTTCTTGAAAATTCTTCATATTGTTTATTTGTATGGGAAAATAAATAAAACAAAAGATGATCCTCTTTCATTCCATAAGGTAATGAATATGTTTCTGCTAAAATGTTTCCGTCTTCTTTATATGCATGTTCATAATAGATTTTTTGAAGTTTTTTTAATGATAAATTAAATTTTTTGGCTAATTGTTCTAAAAATATATAAGAAGTTTCACCTGGGATTAAAGTGATTGTTTTTAGAGCTGCTTTAGATTTTGTAATTTTATAAAGAAAATCCCCTTTAGTCATATATTGAGTTTTTAAATCTATCCAACCATTTTGAGGGTAGCCAAAACTTCGTACAACAAGTTTATCTAGTGTATTAGTTTCATAACCATTTTTATTTAAATGAGTTATAATACTATTAGTACTACCCTTAGGGATATATATTACTTTTGTTGAACTTACTGGAATATTTAAATAAAAAAGTACTGCAATCGTTGCAATAAGGAATAATTCGATTATGTTAAAAACTGTTAAAGTTATAAGTTTATTTTTTTTAATTTTTTTCATTCTATTAGGATTTTCACTCTTTTCTGGTATTAAAATTGATTCATTTACATTAGGAAACTTTTCAGTTTCGAAATTCTATTTAAAATTGGATAAAAAACTCATTTTAGAGACTCAAAATGTAAAAATAAATTTACAAAAAAACAGTGATAGAAGCTCATTTAAAGATACTTTAAATTTAATTTCAAATCTTAATTATGTATTGAATATATTTGAAAGAATTAGTGTGAAAAATTTATATATTGGAGATAATAAAGTAACAGTTTTTTTAGACAAAAATCAATTATATGTAGATAATAAGTATGTTAACATCTCATCTGAAATAAAAATGGATAATAATTTTATTGATTTAAATATTAATTCTATCTATTTTAAGGATAATACCTTAACTTTATTTGGGAATATTAAAATTGATTTGGAAAAAAATGTAGCAAGTTTTTTTGGAAAATATATTTATAAATATGTTGAGGGAGATATTAATACAAAATTATCAAATGATATATTTGATTTTTATTTAAGTGCTGAGAAACAAATTGATTCTTTGATTTTTTTAAAAGACTTTTTTAGACTTGATAAAGTTGCTGAAGCTTGGATGTATGATAATGTTGAGGGAAAAATCAAATTAAACTATTTACTTGGTAAAATTGATTTAAAAAATAAAAAACCTATAATTGATTCTATAAAAGGACAAGCTGTAATTGATAATGCAAAAATTAGGTTTCACAAAAATGCAAAGACTGTGAATACTCCTAAATTAGTAGTTAATTATGAAAATAATACTCTTTCATTTGATTTAGAAAAACCTATGTATGATAAAAGTAAATTATATGGAAGTAGGGTATATATTACAGATTTGACAAGTTTGAAAAAAGGTGTTGTACATGTTGATTTGAAATCTGATTCAATACTAAATAAAGATATTTTAGAGATACTAAATGCTTATAAAATCTCCTTACCTGTTAAACAATTTAGTGGTGAATTAAGCTCAAAATTATTATTGGAAATACCTTATTTAGCTTCAAGAAAAATGCATGCCTTTGGTGAGTTTAAAGCACAAAATGCAATTTTTAGATTAGGTTCATTTGAATTTTATGCAAATAAAGCGGATGTAACTTTAAAAGATACTATTGTGACAATTAACAAAGCTCATGTAAAACATAAAGATATATTAGATGCAAATTTAAATTTAACTATTGACACAAAAAATAAAACGGCAACAGGAAAGACAAATATTAATAGTTTTGAAATAAAAAAAGATAATGATAATATAATTTCTTTAAAAGATTTTGATACTGACATAAATATTGATTTTAATGAAAAGACAATTTTAAATATTGCTAAACTAAATACTCAATTACTTATTAATGAAGATAATGTGGAGATAAATATACCAGAATTACAAAAAGTTTACTTATATTCTGATTTATTAAAAAATATAAAAGTAAAAGAGGGTAAATTAAAAATAAATATTATTGATGAAAATAATATAAATTTTGATATTGATGCAAAAAATTTAGATTTTCCTTTCAAAAAAAATGCACAACTAATAAAAGATTTAAATGCAACTGGTGTAATAAAAAATGGTTCTACTTTTATTAAAACTGCAGATAGTGATATTAATATTATATTGAAAAAGAATAAGTCTCCATTAATCAAATTAAATAATATTGATTTAGTTTTATCAGATAATGAGGTCAACTCTTCAACTTCATATCCTGATATAGATATAGAATTGAAAAACTCAACTATTATTTTAGATCAGGAACATAAATATGATACTTCATGGATAAATTTAAATATTAAAGACTCAAACATTAAATTTAAAGGTGAAGCTTTAAATTTAGACTTTCCAATCTCAAAAAATGGGGAAAAGGTCACAAGTTTAGAAGTAAATGGAGAGTTTAAAGATAAACAATTAAAACTTGAAACAACTGATAAAAAAATATCTTTAAATTATAATTTGGAAAATGAAAAAATTAACATGAATGTTGTAGATTATGATGTTATTTATAATACTAATGAAGATTCTAAAACTGATAATTCAATCTCATATGATATAAAAGGGGTTGATTCAAATATTATAATAAATAAAGAACATATTGCAAAAGCAAATTCTTATAATTTTAAATTCCAAAAAGATAGCACAGAAATAGAATTAAAATATAATCTTACCTCTTTTTATTACAAAAAAGATATTGATGGTAATATAAATTTTGATGCTCAAAATATGAATGATTCTTTTTTAAATTCATTACTTGGAAAAAATTTAATAAAAGATGGAAATGTTAATTTAACTGCAAGTGGGAAGGATGATAAAGTTATTGGATATGCAAATCTAAATGAAACAAAAATTATTGATTTAGCTATTTTAAATAATTTAATTATTTTAATAAATACGTCACCTGCAATAATTAATCCTTTTTTAGCAATACCATCTGTCGTAGGTATGGCTACAAATGGTGGATTTAATTTAAATGGTTATAGAATAATAGAGGGTAGAGTTGATTTTTCATATGATTTTAAAAATAAATATTTAAATATGAATCATATAGAAACAAAAGGTAATGGTATTGATTTTGATGGTAATATGACTATAGATTTCCAAACTTCAAATGTTGATGCAATATTAAAACTTATATTTTTTAAAGATTATTCTAAATTAGTAGGTTATATTCCGGTAGTAAACTATGTACTTTTAGGAGATGAAAAGAGAGTTGATACAGAGGTTATAATATCAGGCACTTTAGATGAACCAGAATACAAAACCAATTTAATAAATGAGGGAGTAACTGCTCCAGTTAATTTTATAAAAAGACTTATTACAACGCCAATAGATTTATTAAAATCTATTGGAAGTGATAAAGATAAAGAAAAGTAGTTATTCGTTTCTTAGTACATCTATTACATCTATATTAGTTGCTTTTTTTGCAGGATAATATGATGAAAGGAAAACAATAACTATAGCACCAATAACAATTGATATAAAATCAATTGTTGATAAATCTAAAGGTAGTTTTGATGTGCCATAAACATCAGCAGGTAAAGATATTATATTAAAAGTATCCAATAACCACATCCCAGTAAAACCAAGTACAATACCACTTATAATCCCTGAAAATCCAATAATAGTCCCAAGTTTTAGGAAAATATATTTTATCTCTTTTGTTGTGGCACCCATAGATAAAAGTAGGGCAATCTCTTTTCTTCTACTCATAACAGTCATTAGAAGTGAAGAGATGATATTTAAAGATGCAACTAAAATAATAAGCATTAATACTATAAATAAAGCTCTTTTTTCCATCTCCATAGCTGCAAAGAAGTTACCATTTTGTTGCCACCAACCAACAATTCCTACACCATAAGGTAATAAATATTCATCTAGTTTTTTAATATCTTTCATTGCATTTTTTGAGTAAACATGTATCCCATCAAAACTATCTTTATCTTTACGCAATATAGTTTGTAAAGCTTCTATAGAGGTATAAACGTATGCTTTATCATAAGCATGTAAGCCAGATTCAAAAGAGTTTTTAAAAGTAAATCTTTTCATTTTTGGAAGCATTGATAAACCAGTAGGATTTAAAGATGTAAAATACAAAGTGACTTTATCACCTTGTTGTACATAAAGGTTTTCTTCAATACCTTTACCTATTATAATGTCATATTTATTTAGGTTTTGATTTTCAGCTGCTTTTTTATAGATAGAATTTATTTTTGATTCATCTTCTGGATTTACACCAAAGATAATCCCACCATTCATATTCTCACCACTTTGTAAAATAACTTGAGAACTTAAATAAGCTGAAAATTGCAAATTTGGAAATTCTTTTTGTAAATCTTGAAGTAGTTTTTTATTAATACTTTTTTGAAACTTTGGATAGATTGATAAAGGATAATTCATTGTAAAGAGTTTACTCTCAAACTCTTTTGCAGTACCATTCATAATAGCCATTGATATAATTAATACCATTACACCAATAGCTACACCAAGAAATGCCAAAATGGCACTTATTGATATAAAAGGATTTTTTTTGTCAAATTTTAAGTATTTTTTGACAATAAAGTTTACTAATTTTTTATTCAAATTAGTTTCCTGCTGCTAAACCTCTTTTAGGTCCACTTTTCCCACAACATTGTTTATATTTTTTCCCAGAACCACAAGGGCAAGGTTCATTTCTAGCAATTTTTTTATCACTTTGAGCTACTCTTTCTTGTTCAAAATTTGTAACTAAATTTTCAGTTGCCTCTTCCATTTTTTCTTTCATTCTTTCTAAGGCTTCTTGTTCTCTTTGAGCATCCTCTTTACTTTGAAGTTGAACTGTAAATAAAACTTTTATAATTTCAAGTTTTATTGTGCTTACAAGTTCTACAAACATATTGTATGATTCTTTTTTATATTCAACTAATGGATCTTTTTGGTTATAACCTCTTAGTCCAATACCTGTTTTTAATGTATCCATTGCATATAAATGTTCTCTCCAAGCATTGTCAAGAATTTGTAAATATAATACTCTTTCAATTTCACTTTTTTGCTCAGGTGCAGCAATACTCATTTTTTCTTCATAAACTTCTTTAATAATTGAAACAAGTTTTTCTTCTAAATCATGGTAATTATCAGTTTTTATATCATCTAACTCTACAACTAGATTAAGTTCTTCTTTAAATTTTGCCATGATATATTCGTAATTATAATCTTCTGAAGGCATACCATCTATAATCTCAGCATCAGCAAGTAAATTTACAATATATTCATATCTGTGTTCATCAAGTTTTGACATAATGTCATATTCTGGATTTAATAAATCATTTCTAAAGTTATAGATAACTTTTCTTTGTTGGTTTGCAACATCATCATATTCAAGTAAGTGTTTTCTACTTTCAAAGTGCATTGATTCTACTTTTTTCTGAGCATTTTCTACTGCTCTTGTTACCATTTTAGATTCAATGTGTTCACCCTCTTCAATACCAATTCTCTCCATGATACCTTTTATCTTATCACTACCAAAGATTCTTAATAGGTTATCTTCTAATGATAAATAAAATTGAGATTCCCCAATATCTCCTTGTCTTCCTGATCTTCCTCTTAATTGGTTGTCAATTCTTCTTGACTCATGTCTTTCTGTACCAATAATTGCTAAACCACCAAGTTCAAGCGTTTCTTTAGTAAGTTTAATATCAACACCACGACCTGCCATATTTGTTGCAATTGTAACTGCACCTTTTTGTCCAGCATCTGAGATGATTTTTCCCTCTTTTTCATGTTGTTTTGCATTTAAAACTGTATGTGGGATTTTTAATTTTGTTAATAATTTGTTTAAATGTTCTGATTTTTCAATTGACGCAGTACCAACCAATACTGGTTGACCTTTCTCATGATATTCTTTGATTTTTTTACTTACAGCTTCAAATTTTTCTCTTTCACTTTTAAAAATTAGGTCATTTCTATCTATTCTTTGTACAGGTACATTTGTTGGAATAGAAACAACATCTAAATTATAAATCTCTGCAAATTCTGTTGCTTCTGTTTGTGCAGTACCAGTCATACCTGCAAGTTTATCATACATTCTAAAATAGTTTTGGAATGTGATATCTGCTAAAGTTTGAGATTCATCTTGAATAGTTACACCCTCTTTAGCTTCTAAAGCTTGGTGTAAACCTTCACTAAATCTTCTACCTTCACTAAGTCTTCCTGTAAACTCATCTACAATGATTACTTCGTTATCTTTTACAACATAGTCAACATCTTTTTCAAAGATATAGTTTGCTTTTAAAGCTTGGTCTAAATGGTGAGAAAGGATTGCATTTTCTAAAGAGTAAAGGTTATCAACTTCAAACATTTGTTCAGCTTTTTCAATACCTTTTTCTGTAATTAATACAGCTCTATTTTTTTCATCTACAGTGAAATCACCAGTTGAATAAGGTTTTTGATCAGCAGATTTAGGTTGAATTAATTCACCTTTTTCTAGTTTCATTGCTATTTCATTTGCTTTTGCGTAATTAACGCTTTTATGGTTTGTTGGTCCTGATATAATTAAAGGAGTTCTTGCTTCATCAATTAATATCGAGTCAACTTCATCTACGATTACAAAGAAATGTTCTCTTTGAACTTTTTCTGATAAATCATATCCCATATTATCTCTTAGATAATCAAAACCAAATTCATTGTTTGTTCCATAAGTTATATCAGCAGCATATTGTTCTCTTCTTAGTCCATCATCTCTAATTTCTCCAATAATAGCTCCAACAGTAAATCCAAGAAAATTATATAAAGGTTCTAATTCTGTTGCATCTCTTTTTGCAAGATAGTCATTTACTGTAACAACATGTACACCTTTTCCAGTCATAGCATTTAATACTACAGGAAGTGTAGCAACCAAAGTTTTACCTTCCCCTGTTTTCATCTCAGCTATTCTACCTTCATTTAGAACCATACCACCAATTAACTGAACATCATAATGTCTCATCTTTAAAACTCTTTTACTAGCTTCTCTAGTAATAGCAAAAGAGTCGAATAGTACATCATTTAATTGTTTTTCGCCATTTTGTACTTCATCTTTTAACTTACTAAACACATCTTGTAATTCTTCATCACTTAGTGATTCATAATTTTTTTCTAAAGCTGTTATTTGTTCAGCTTTCTTTCTATATTTTTTTACTTCTCTATCATTAGATGTACCAAAAACTTTTGAAAATATATTAACCATAAAACAAATTCCTTTTATACCAAATGACTCACTATTGATTTACTTTAATTTGGTATTAGTTATAATCGCAAGATTATATAAAAAATAAGGTTAAAGTATGTTTTATCGTATGTTTCTTTTTTGTGTACTATTTTTGATATCAGCCTCAGCTAGTATAGATTTTGAAAAAATAAAAACTTTTAAAGCTGATTTTGTACAAACGATTACTAACGAATCAGGTAAAGAAATCACTTACAAAGGAAAGATTTTTGTAAAAAATTCAGGAAAAGTTTTGTGGGAATATAGTGATCCAATAAAAAAAGATGTTTATATTATTGGACAAAGTGTAATTATTGATGAACCGGAATTAGAACAAGCTATTTTTACCTCTTTAGAGAAGAATATAGATATCTTACAACTTATTAAAGACGCAAAGAAGTTAAGAGAAAATCTTTATGAAGCACGATTATATGACAATATATACTATATTGAAATAATAGATAATAGTGTTAAACAAATATATTTTAAAGATGAATTATCAAATAAAGTTTTAATTGAGTTTAAAAACAATCAAGAAAACATTGATATAGATGATTCTATGTTTTTGTTTAATGCTCCAGAAGGTTATGATGTTATTGAAAAGTAATTTTTAGTTTACTTTGAATATAATACACTTTTAGGTACATCAGACAATAGCTTGTTTTACAAGAGGAAAGTCTGGGCTGCAGTGAAGTATGGTTCCATCTAACGGATGGCTAGAGTAATCTAAGGGACAGTGCAACAGAGAGTAGACCGCCATTATTATCTATCTAAGTAGTTAATGACTATTTTATTAGATAATTTTGGTAAGGGTGAAACGGTAGAGTAAGAGCCTACCAGCATTTTGAGTAATCTTAATGGCTATGTAAACCCAACCAGCAGCAAGAAGAGCGTGGTAATAAACTTCACATAATTGTTCTTCGCAGGATTGTTAAAGTAATTTAACAACTAGATAAATTATTGTCATATACATAACCCAGCTTACAGATGTGCCTAATTATAAACATTACAGTTTATAGGGCTTTAGAGAAGTTTATTTTCTCTGATGTTCTTTTTTCTACAAATTACAATTTAAATCTACTATTAATATAAAAATAAGTTATAAAGAATTTTGAAAATATATAAAAGAATAATGTAAAGAATTGTTTGATAGTTGAATAATTAAAATAATAGAAAGTTAGCTTTTGCTAACTTTTCTATTAAAATCCTGCAGAATAACCTCTACTTGAGTGACTTTTAATTAGACCATAATAAGTTTTATCTCTAATTTGTTTGATCATATTTCTTAATGTAAATATTGAAGTGTTTTTATCTTTCCATGCACTTTTTTTGATTACATCAACATCAACTATAGTTCCTCTACTTTTTAATATAGTATTAAAAATTGACATTTGAGTTTTAGTTAAACCAACATCTTGATTTTTTCTATCAAATACTTTTTTTAATACTTTATCGTAATAAAAACCTTTACCTAAATCAATTCTACTATCAATTTGTTGATTTAAAATCTCTTTTAATGTATCTTCTACAGATAAGTTAAATTCTTTTGATTTACTTTTTAGAAATCTTTCCATTTCTTTTGTTAAATCAATTGTTAAAATATTACTACTCATGTTATATCTCACTTTTTTTATTTTGATTATAACACATTATGTTATGATAAAACTTAAAAATGAGACATTTTTGAGACAAATCTTATTAAATTTTAATAAATAATCAAAATTTAACTTTTTGATTATTAAATATGCTGATTCCACATATTTAAAAAATCATGACGATTATATATTTTTGCACCTAAATCAATCTTATATTGAAGTTGGGGATGCCCTAGATTCCAGAGCTTATAGCCATTTTTGTATAAATACTTGTTAAGTAGTACAAGTTGTAACTTACCCCAATTATTATATTTTTTTTCTCTTGTAGTGAATCCTGTCAAAGATGTGTATGTTTTTCCAATTTTATAACCAATTTCACCTGAAATGAGTCTTTTTGTTTCTTTTTCACACACTTCTACTGTCATAAGCTTAAAGTCTTTATCTAATTCATTATTTTTAATATTTTTAAGTATAGTGATATACTCTGGTTTTAACCAAGAATCATCATGATAAGTATTTATGTTATTAATAACTTCATCAAATCGGTTATTTATGGAGAATTCATACATATTTTCACTTAATAGTTTTTGTACTTTTTTATTGATTTTGATTTCAGAAAACTCTAAAACTGCATATTCAAATTGAATTTCAGGTAAAAGAACAAATTGTTTTTTCTTTGTATGAAATGAAGTTGTAATAAATCCACATTGTGCAGCTTTTATATAAAATTCAGTTGAACAATCTTCAGTCCAATAGTAATTTTCATTCATATTTGCATATATTTCATGTTCTAATATATGTTTGTTATTTAAATCTTCAAGTGTTAGATAGTAAATGATTTTTAATCCCTTATATCAATTGATTTTTTATAAACTCTAAATAATGTCCCTCTTCATCTTCTAGTTCTTGATGAGTTCCTCTTTGGACAACTTTCCCATCATCTAGTACATAAATCATATTTGCATTTTTTACTGTACTTAGTCTATGTGCAATTGTAATTACAGTTTTATTTTCTAATATTGGTTTTAAGTCATTAAATAGTTTTGCTTCTGTGTGTACATCAAGAGCAGATGTTGACTCATCAAAAATAACAATAGCAGGATTTGCAATAATCATTCTTGCTATTGATAATCTTTGTCTTTGCCCTCCACTAAGTCGAATACCATGTCTACCCACTATTGTGTCTAAACCTTCAGTCATATTATCTATACTATCTTTTAATTGTGCAATTTCAAGTGCTTTTAGTATCTTTTTATCCTCAATATCATTTTTTCCCATAGTGATATTAAATCTAAGTGTATTATTAAATAATATAGGCATTTGTAAAACTAAAAAAATATTTTCTCTTAATGAATGTTTATCAATATTTTCAATATCTATATTATTGTATTGTATTTTTCCCTCATCTTTTGTATAAAAACCTGCAATTATTTGTGCTAGTGTTGTTTTCCCACTTCCGCTAGCTCCTATTAGGGCAACTTTATCTTTATTCTTTATTTCTAAAGAGATATCTTTTAATATCTTTTTGTCTTTATTATATGAGAAGTTTAAATTATCTATTTTTATCTCAATGCCATTACTACTTTTTTCTAATTTTCTATTACCACTATTTTCTGTTGATAAATCAAGTATTTTATTTATCCTTTTTATTGCAGCATTTGCAGTAGTATAAGAGTATTGCATTGATAAAATATCTTGTACAGGTGTCATAATAAACCAGATATATCCAAACATTGCAAACATCATACCAATTGATAAATCAGAATATGCAACCATTACAAGTCCACTTGCTCTTAATATTTCAAAAGCTATGAGAAATATAGTAAAAGAAAATCTTTCATAAGCAACACTTTTGTAACTATAATCATTTGAAGTCTCTTTTATTTTTTCAGCTTTTTTTATAGCATCATCAAAAAAATAAGCTTCTTTGTTACTTGCTTTTATTTGACCAAATAATTCTAGTGATTCTCCAATATTATCTTGAAACTCTTCAATAGCTTGGTTTTCAATTTTTTTTAAAGTACCAACTTGTTTTGAAATTTTTTTTGATAATATCATTATAATAGGTTGAATAAATAGAATCATTAAACCTAGAATTGGATGAATAGCTATCATTACAATAGAAACAGCAATTAAAGTTAATATTGAAGCTATAAATTTACTAGCACTAGTAACAATAAAATTATCAAGGGTGTTTACATCTGTTATTAGGTTTGCAGCTACTGCACCGCTTCCTATACTTTCATATTCGTTCATAGAAACATTTTTTAAATGAGTAATTAGTTTTTCTCTTATTTTAAACGTTACAAATTTTGAGATTGAAGTAAATATTTTTGTATTTATTACTGTTGTTATAAAATGTATAAATCTTAGAAATATTACACACAAAGTAACAATAGCTATATAATAAAAAGTATCTCCAGCCCCAAAATAACTATTTATAGTGTTAACAAAAAAGTCAGGTTTATCCAATAATACTTCATCTACTAATGCAGGAAGCATTAATGGTATAGGTACACTAAGAAGTATGGCTAGTATAGTGACAAATTGACCTAAAATCAAGTTTCTTTTATTTTTTAATAAAAGTTTCCATATATATTTTAGATCAATTTTTTCTTTTTTATCGGACAATTTTATTTACTCAATTTTTCACAAATATCTACTTTCATTCCTTCATGATATTTGCAGTTTAATCCACATTGATAATCACCTACTATTTCAAGGTTCAGGTTTTTTAATTCTGCTAAAGAGCTTTTTCTACACTCTTCTATTGTTTTAAACACCCCATGTTTTTTACTTCTTTTAGTATTGTTTTTATCTGGATATATTAGTGAAGTCCACTCTTGTTCTGAACTACCTTGTCCAAAACAACCACCTAGAACAAAAACACTTAAAATTGAAATTAAAATAGCTTTTTTCATATTCTCTCTTTATTTTTTCAAGATTTTATTATAAATCAAATTTATTCATTATAAAACTTGGGGTGATTTACTTTTTTTCTACAATTTTATGTTATCATTACAAAAATTATTTATCAAAAGTGACAAGATGAAAAGAATTATAACTACTTTTTTATTTTTTATATTAACTATTCCTTTATTTGCTGTAGATTATTCTGAGATGAGTACTCAAGAATTAATTGAAATAATGGGTTATGTTGAAAAAAAGAACCTTAATAAGTTTAATAAAGAGTTGAAAAGTAGGGTTCCTACAATGAATACAAAAGAAAAAGCAAAATATAAAAAAAATCTAAAAAAGTTAGAGAAATAAAATGAAAACTAAACTTTTGCTTTTGGAAGATGATTTAACTCTTAGTGAAACAGTTATTGACTATTTTGAAGAACAAGGTTTTGAAGTTAAAGCTGTTTATGATGGGGAAGAAGCTCAAGAGATTATATATGAAGAAAAGTTTGATATATTTTTATTAGATGTAAATGTACCTTTAATAAATGGTTTTGAATTATTAAAAAAAGTAAGGCAAGAGGGTAATACTACACCTGCTATATTTATTACTTCTTTAAACTCTATGAACTCTTTAGAAGAGGGGTTTGATAGTGGTTGTGACGATTATATAAGAAAACCTTTTGAGTTAAAAGAACTGTTGTTAAGAGTACAAACAATAGTAAAAAGAGAATTTTCTAAAAATAAAGATACAAAAATTCAAATAGATGAAAATATTATATTTGATTCGTCTTCAAATGAACTTACAAAAGATGGTGAAGTTGTACAATTAAATTTTAAAGAACAAAAATTATTAAAATTTTTTCTACAAAATAGTGATGAACTTTTAGTTCATGATAGAATTTATGATTATGTTTGGGATTATGATGAACAATATAGTGATAACTCTTTACGTACATATATAAAAAACTTGAGAAAAGTTTTAGGAAAAGATAGAATTGTTAGTCTTAAAAAGCTTGGATATAGATTTAACTCAAAGTGAGAAAAAAACACTTTTAGGGTTTTTGTCATTATACTCATTTTTTACTATTGTAATCTTATTTTTTATTTCATTTTTATATTTTTCATTTCAAAAAGACTTAATGTTACAACAAAAAAGAATCTTAATGCAAGAGTATGCAAACGATTTTGTATTTAGATTAAAAGATTTGCATGTAAATTTTGATAAATACAAATATTATCCAAGAGATGAAAAGTTTAATTCAGCAATATATGATAGTGATAGAAAACTTATTTTCTCAACTTTAGAATCAAACAAAGTCCATTTAGATGATGTGGCCTATAGATCAGGAGGAAAAATACATTTTATTGAGGAACCTGAGTCTTATTATTTAGGAGCTAAATATATTGTTCTTGAAATTCCTGATGATGAAGAATGGTTAATTTTATTAGAAAAAGAGATTACTTTATTTGTATTAATTGCATTTTTCTTTATGACACTTTTAGGATATTTCCTTCTAAAAATATTTTTAAGACCTATGCGAGATGCTTTACATCTTTTAGATAGGTTTATAAAAGATACTACTCATGAATTAAATACTCCTGTTAGTGCAATTATCTCAAATGTTGAGATGATTGATATTCAATCTTTAGATGAAAAACTTGCTAGAAAAATCAAAAGAATAGATATTGGAGCTAAAACTATATCTAATATATATGAGGATTTAACTTTTTTAACTTTAGACAATAAAATAATATCACAAAATGAAATTTTAGATTTATCAACAATTTTAAAACAAAGAGTAGAGTATTTTAAAACATTAGCTGAAGTTAAAAAAATTGAATTTATACTAGATATTAAAAAAGATATTTCAATTTTCTGTGATAAGAAGAAATTAGCAAAACTTATTGATAACTTTTTATCAAATGCTATAAAATACAATAAGGTCAAAGGTAAAATTTTAGTTACACTTTATGAAAATCATATGAGTATTGAAGATACAGGGAAGGGTATGTCTCAAGAACAAATTGAAAATCTTTTTCAAAGATATGTTAGATTTGATAATAGTGTAGGTGGTTTTGGGATAGGTTTAAATATTGTTTCTCTTATTGCAAAAGAGTATAACTTTAAAATAGATGTAATTTCAAAATTGGGTGAAGGTACAAAAATGGAGATAAGATGGTAAAAAACATATTAGTATTGGCACTTTTTCTTAATTTTGCTTATTCAAATATATATGAAAGTAATTGTTTAAAATGTCATAATAAACTACCTGTATCTATAGATAAATATTTTTATAGATATTTACTTAAATATAGTAGTGAAAGGGAAGTAAAAAGAGCTATGGCTACATACTTAAAAAATCCTACAGAAGATACGACAATAATGCCAAAAGCTTTTATAAATAGGTTTGGAGTAAAAAAGAAAACTAAACTATCTGATGAAGAGTTAAAGAAATCATTAGATATATATTGGGAAAAATACAAAGTATTTGGAAAACTGAAATAACAATATATTAACATTCACAATCAATCCACAATTAGATTTTATACTTCTTATATAAAAATTAAGGAGTACAAAATGAAACTAACAAAAATTTTAGCAACAATGGCAATCTTAGGAGTAACATCTTTATTTGCAGCAGATGGAGCAACATTATTTAAAGCATGTGCTACATGTCATGGTGCAAATGCTGAAAAATCAGCATTAAATAAATCTCAAGTAATTAAAGGTTGGGATGCAGCAAAAATTGAAGCAGCTTTACATGGTTATAAAGATGGTTCATATGGTGGAGCTATGAAAGGTGTAATGAAAGGTCAAGTAGCAAGATTATCTGATGCGGATATTAAAGCACTTGCAGGATATATTTCAGCAATGAAATAGTAACTGACATAAGAGCAGTTTAAAAAGGATTTATCATGATTAAACTAAACAATATATCAAGTATTTTGAAAAAAACTTTTTTAGCTGGAGTTATTTTAACTTCAGCAGCATATGCAGGTAGTGATAGATATCACGATTTTGCAAGAGTGACATATTCTGAGCCGATCTATGAATATGTGTATGAGAATGTACCAAATCAAGTTTGCGAAGAAGTAAGATATAAAGTAAGAGATAATTATGATAATAGATATTACTCTTCAGGCTATGATGATAGTCTAGGTGTTGATACTTTAATTGGTACAGCTGCAGGTGCCGTACTTGGAAGTCAAGTTGGAAAAGGGAATGGTAGAGTTGCTGCACAAATAGTTGGTGGATTATTGGGTGCAAAAGTTGCACATGAAATAAGAAATAATTATAAACCTAATTCGTACAATAATAGAAATTATAGATATGAAACAAAAACTGAGTGTTATGATAGACCTCAAAGAGTAGAAAGAAAAATGTTAACAGGATATAAAAATTATTTTGTTTACAATGGAAATAAACATTTTAAAATAACTAATAGACCCATTAAAAGGGTTAAAATTAACCACACAATAAGTTTTTAAACCTAAGTTTTAAACTTAGGTTTAATTATGTAAGTAATCTATTTACAATATTTTGATTAATATTATTAGATTGAGCAGCTGCATAAGCGCCAACTTGAGCTAATATATTTTGTTTACTGAAATTTGCAACTTCTTGTGCATAATCAACATCTTGAATAATAGAAGTAGCACTACTTGTTTCAGTATATTGTGTCATAAGACTTCCCATAGAACTTTGTAATTGGTTTTGTGTAGAACCTAAATCTGATCTATAGCTATTTACTGTATCTATTGCTGAATCAATTGTATCTAAAAAACCTCTGGCAGTTTCAGCATTAAATGTTGAAGCATCTTGACTTAATAAACCATCTAATCCTAAACCTTCTGTATTTGATTGGACTGCATCTGTCTCTATTATATCGTTAGAATTTTCTCCTGCTTGAAATTGTAAAACTTCAGAACCTGATGTATCACTTTGTGAATTTTGTAGTAAAGTTTGACCATTATAGTTTGTACTACTAGCAATATTATTTAGATTTTTCAATAAATCTTGTGTCTCATTTAATAGTGCTTGTCTACCTTCATCTGAAGTTGTATCAGTTGATGCTTGTAAAAGATTTTCTCTTACTTGATTTAATATACTTGATTGTTCACCTAAAGCTTGATCACCAATTTGAACAGCTGCTATAGCATTAGAAGTGTTTTCAACAGCTTGTGCTACACCAGAATTATCCGCTTTTAACTGTTCTGCTATACTTAATGCAGCAGGATCTTCTGCAGCAGATGTTTGTGCACCAGCTGAAATTCTATTCAAAGACTGATTTAAGTTAACATATACTGATGGGTCATATTGTACATTATTTCCTATTTGCATAATGACTCCTTTCTAGAGTATTTAATCAATTTTAGTACTTTCTTTTTTAAAAAATTATTAAGTAGAAATATTAGTTATTTTTCTAACTATGTATTTTAATGCTTATTTTCTTTTTTTAGGATAATATTTCAGTATTCTGCAATATTTAGAATTTTAGTTATTATTTGAATATGATGGCTCAATTTTTATAAAAGTGATTTTAAAATTTAGAATTTATTTATATATAACAATAAAAGAGAAAATTCTCTTTTATTGTTTTTATTTCATAGGTTTAGCTTCAACCCAAATAACAGCATCTTGACTTAGTTCTTTACCTTTGTATTCTTTGTCAGGACCAGCACCAAGCGCGCAAAATCCCCAAAATCCAGCTTTAGGAATTGAGAATGTAAACTCACCATCTTTATTTGCTTTGATTCCCATTGTTACAAATGAATCTTGTGGTGCTTCGTATTTATTTGGTCCCATTGCATTGTTTTTCATATCCGGTGTATTATTTATATATTCAACTTCTATTTCTGCAAAAGGTACAGGTTTTCCATTTGATTTTACTATACCTGTAAAACTTCCACCTTCCCAAATTGAATAAGGTTTTGTTAATGGTACAATCTCAGCTTTTAATCCTAATTGCGCATCCCAATCTGTTGGTGTTCCTGCTACATTGATTACTGTTTTTGTAATTTGTTGGATATAAATCCCTTCACCTGCTTCAAAATATGGAACTGGTTTCATAACAAATACATGATCCCCCATTCTTCTAGCTTTATATGATGATTCAAAAGCTTTTCCTGAGTTATGTTTACCTTTCCAAGTGATAGGTTTTAAACTATCTATTAAATCTTTCTTTTTACCTTTATTAATTACATAAAACTCTTCTACTCCTGCCATATCCATTGTATGTTCATCTGCAAATGGGTGAGTAAATACATGTTTAAACTCTATTGTTTTACCTTTTTCTAATGCTGTATTTGGTGTATATACCATTTGAAAGTGTGCTAATGCTCCTGTTGCTAAAACTGTTGCCGCGGCTAATCCTACGATTGTCTTTTTCATTTCTTCTCCAATTTTTTCTAATTTATAGTTATAATTAAGTGTTAACTTTAGACTTTTTTAGATCTAAAATAACACTTACAAATATTATATTTTTTTACTTATTCAGTAATATCTGAACCTTTTACATGAACTTGATGTCCTTCACCTGCATCAAATACAGCAGTATAAGTACCTGAAGGCTTTTTAAAAGTAACTTCGCTATCTTCATTCATTTTTGCTTCATAAATGATTTTTCCATCTTTTAAAACATGAAATTTTACACCACTTGCACTACTACCATCAGAAAAACCACCTTCGCAAGTGATTGTTTCATCTCCATTATCAAAACAACTCATAATCGCTGTATGAGCAAACATTGAACTTGCAACAAATGCAAGACCTAATAAAATTTTTTTCATCTTTTGTCTCCTTTATTTTAAGATTGAATTTGTTTATTGATTTTGGGTTTTAATCCACCCTTCCAATTTATATTTTTATTTGGGAATAATCCTATTATTAAAGCAATTACAACTATCGTTATATAAAAGTAAGTCATTGCATCAAGACCACTCCAACCAAAGTTAAGACCTAGTGTAAATACTAAAGAGGATAGTATTAATCCTAAAAATACTGGGAAAAATATTGCAAACATCATCCATTTGTAGCTATCTGTTTGTATTTTAACAACTATCATTGTTGCAATACAAGGTGGCGTTAAAATCATGAAAATAATAATTGCAACTGCATGAAGTGGGGTATATCCACTATTTTGAGCCATCGCTTCTTCAGCTCTCATATTATCTGCCTTATTGTTCTCGTATAAACTTCCCAAAGTTGCAACAGCACTTTCTCTTGCAGCAAAAGAACTTAAAAAGGCAACATTGATTTTCCAATCAAAGCCTGCATATTGAGTTAATGGTTCAATTGATCTTCCTGCCATACCAAGTATAGAGTTTTCAACTTTTTCATTTTTCATATTTCTTAGAATTCTTTTTCTTTTTTTAGATAATTTTCTAAGTTCCCTATTTATAAGTTTTGCATCTTTATCTTTTCCTGTTCTAATATATTTGTACATAGAAGCACTCATTTGTTTGTAGTCTTCATCAACAGAACTAGAACCTGACATTTTTTTTGCTCTATAACCATCATAGAAATTTAACAATTTTGACACTTCTTCTTTTGTGTCAACCTCTTCATAATATTTTGATTTTTTAACTTTCTTATCAAAACTAGCTAAAGCTTTGTTTGAATCTACATCATATTTAGCTTGTGATTCTTCACTTAATCCTGGAAATTGAAGCATAGCAAAAAGTATAATAGCCACAGCAAGTACAATAGTTACAACTTTCTTAATATATAACCAAACTCTTTGTGATGCTCTAATAATTACACCTTTGAATGTTGGCATATGATAAGGTGGAAGTTCCATTAAAAAAGGAGCTGTTTCCCTTGTCTTTAAAATTGTAGATGTGATAAATTTTGATACAATCATTGCTATAAATACAGTAATTGTAGAGATAAAGAACATCATTAAAGCCATATCAGGTTTGAAAAATGCACCTAAAATAAGGGTATAAAATGGAACCTTTGCTAAGCAATTCATATAAGGAACAGCAAATATTGTTGCCATTCTTGCTCTATCATCAGCAATACCTTTTGTGGACATTACTCCTGGAACCGCACATCCTCCTACCATTGCACCACCTAATACTAAAGGTAGAGTTGATTGTCCATGAAGTCCAAATCTTTTAAATACTCTATCCAATATAAAAGCCATACGTGGCATATAACCTACATCTTCCATAATTGCAATTAAAGCAAAAAGAATAAAGAAAATTGGAATATAATTCATCAAGGCATTTGCACTATTTACCATCCATACTGCAAAATCTGTTATCATTGGAACATCGGTAAAGTTTGCTTCAGGAACTATATCAATTACAAAGTTTTTTACAGCAGCTAAAAGAGGCCAAGTATAATCTGTTAGTTTATAACCCCATACAATAGATATTTGATAAACCATAAACATTAAAAATATTAAAATAGGAATAGCTAAAAATCTATTTAATATTATCTTGTCTACTTTATCTGTGAGAGTTAGCTCACCTTTATGTTTTTCTTTAATAGCTTTATGATGAATAATATCAGCAGAGTCATATCTAAATGAGGCTAAAAATGAAACAGTATCTTTATCATATTTTTCATGAAAAGCATCAATTTGTGTTTTTGAAAACTCTTCTATATCCGGTACATGATTTTTTAATCTATCAATAATAGGTTGGTCACCCTCTAAAGCTTTTATAGCAAGCCATCTTGTGCTTTGGTTTAAATCTATTTTTTGAAGTTTATCTTCAATATTTTTTATATGTGGTTCAAGTTCTTCATAGTTTATTACAAACTCTTCATACTCATCTTTAGAAGATGCAGTATGAACAATATTTTTCATGATCTCTTCCCCACCTATCCCTTTTGCACCACTTGCTTCTACAACTGGGCAATTAAGCATTTGTGAGATTTTTTTTGAGTCAATCTCTATATCTCTTCTTTTAGCAACATCCATCATATTTAAAATTACAACAACAGGGAGACCTATTTCTAAAAGTTGAAAAGTTAAATATAAGTTCCTTTTTATATTTGAAGCATCAATTACATTTACAATAACATCTGGGTTTTCATCTATTATAAAATCTTTTGCAACCCTTTCTTCTAATGAATAAGAGCTAAATGAATAAGTACCTGGTAAGTCAACCATTTCAATTCTATTGTTTGCATAATTAAAAAAACCTGTTTTTTTATCAACAGTTACTCCAGGATAATTTGCAATGTGTTGTTCTATTCCACTTACAAGGTTGAAAATTGTGGATTTACCACAATTTGGTTGACCTGCAAGTGCTACTTTTATTTTATTCATCTATTTATTTTCCTCTACTTCTATAAGTTCTGCTTCACTTTTTCTAACTGTTAAAAGGTAGTTTTGAAGTCTAAGTTCCATTGGATCAAAAAGTGGAGCTTCTCTAATAACTTCAATCTCTACATTGTTTACAAATCCCATATCTAAAAGTTTATGTAAAAGTTTACCTTTTGCATTTAGCTTACTTATTTTGGCTCTTTGCCCTTTATTTAAGCATGCCAAAGTTTTCATTTTTGCATTCATTCTATATTCCTTCTTACTCAAATACTTCTTTATCTAATTTATTAAAAATTTTGTCAAACACAACGGAATAATAAATATCAACATTGTTTGATAATCTATAGTAAAATCAGTTAATTATCTTTTTTGTGTGTAGAACAGCTTTTGTTACCACAATTGCAACCATTATTTTTGAATGTTTTTTTATAAAGATAATATGCTGAAAGTAAAGCAATTAATATTAAAAATATCTCTTCCAATTTGTTGCCTTTTTTTATATGTAATTCATAATCAATATGATAATCATTATTAACTTGTTAAAAGCTTAAAATTTTGAAATTTTTATATAAAAGTTAAATTATAATTCAATATTAAGTTAAATTAAAGATACTTGTATGGTTTTTATAATTGTGAATATAAGTATATTTTATATCATATAGAAATAAAATATACTTTTTTATAATGTTATAATTATTCTTATTTTTAATATTGCATAAGTTAAATAGTATAAAAAGAAAGGATAAATATGTACGAAAAGATAGAGGAACAATTTGCTAGTGATAATTATTCGCAAATTTGTCCTGAAGTACTTGAAAAAATAATAGAATTAAATAATGATTATGCTCCAGCTTATGGAAATGATTTTTATACGAAATTTGCAGCAGATAAATTAAGAGAACTATTTGAAATAGATTGTGAAGTTTTTTTTGTATTTAATGGGACAGCTGCAAACTCTTTAAGTTTGGCATCATTATGCAACTCTTATCATAGTATTATTTGTAGTGATGTAGCACATATTGAAACAGATGAATGTGGTGCACCAGAATTTTTTTCAAATGGTGCAAAATTACTTGTTGCTAATTCAAATAATGGAAAATTAACCCCTAAAGAGATAAGTTATTTAGCAACTAAAAGAGATGATATACATTATCCAAAACCAAAAGTGATTTCTATTACACAATCAACTGAATTAGGAACAGTTTATACAATAGAAGAGTTAAAAGAGATTAAGAAAGTAGCAAATGAACATAATCTTCATATACAAATGGATGGTGCAAGATTTGCTAATGCAGTTGTAAGTTTAGGTTGTAAACCAGCAGATATAACTTGGAAAGTTGGGATAGATGTTTTATGCTTTTCTGGAACAAAAAATGGTATGGCTATGGGAGAGGTTGTAATCTTTTTTAATAAAGATTTATCTGAAGACTTTGATTATAGATGTAAACAAGCAGGACAATTAGCTTCAAAGATGAGATTTATTTCTGCTCAATGGATTGGATTATTAGAAAATAGTCTATGGAGAAAAAATGCAGAACATGCCAATAGTATGGCTAAATATTTTGAAAAAAGAATAAATGAGATAGATAATATAAATATAAAGTTCCCAGTAGAGTCAAATAGCGTTTTTATAGAGATGTCTGAAGAGATTATAAATAAACTTAGATCTAAAAATTGGCTATTTTACAGTTTTATTGGTTTAGGTGGTGGTAGATTCGTATTTTCATGGAATACCACAAAAGAGAGAATTAATAAACTTATTGAAGATATATTAGAATAAGTTTTATTTTAGTTCAAATACTACAAACTATAAAAAGATACAAATTGGCAAAAGTGGTTAATGATACTATTAATTTAAATCTGTATCTTTCCAGTATTTAGTACCTTGAATTGTTGCTTGTAAAGCAAGACCATTTTTAGTCATCTTATAAAGTCTAATCCCTGGTGCTACAGTAATTGCAGCCCCAAAGGCACCACCTTTTTTCCCTGCTTTTGCAGCTGCATCTGCTTGGGCATTTGCTTCCCAACCATATTCAACAAAATTATCAAATACTTTTTTGTTTTCGAATAAAAATACTGCTCTAAAATCTTTAATTCCTAATCCAAATCCTACTCCACCTGAAGCCATATTCATATAAATATTTTTACCAGTTTGATTATTATGTGCTATCCCTGTACCACCTTCAGCTGATAATAAAACAAGATTAACCCCTACATTACTAAATACAGCATATCCATATGATTTTTTAATTATATTTTTTGCTTTTGAATCATATTTGTATAAGTCATTTAAAGTTTTCTGTGCCATTTTAATTCTATCTTGTCTTTGTTCTTCTTTAGAATCTCCAGACCAAAAACCAGAAAAAAGAATTATTATAGTTGTAATAATTGTAAAAAGTTTAATATATCTCATAAATTGCCTTTATATTTTTATTTATATTATCAATTATAATAAAAAAGTAAAGATATAATTTAATTAGTTGATATTTTTTAATTTATTTTAAGTGGTACCCGTGGTCGGACTCGAACCGACAAGACCGTGAAGTCATCGGATTTTGAATCCGACGTGTTTACCAGTTTCACCACACGGGCACTTTAAAAGAGGAAAGAATTATACTAAATAATTCTTAATAAGTTATTTAAATTAGAGTAAAAAAAAGGGAAACCCGAAGGTTTCCCTTTTAGAAAAATAAAAAGAAGTAATTATTTAGCAACTGCTTCTTTTAACGCTTTTCCAACTTTGAATTTTGCAACAGTTGTAGCTGGAACTTTAACAGTTTTATCTGTTCCAGGAACTTTTGCAGTTCTCTCAGCTCTATCAGCTGTACTAAAAGTACCGAATCCGATGAAACTTACAGTTTCTTTTTTTACTAAAGTCTCAGTAATTGTATCTAATACTGCATCAACTGCACCTTTAGCATCTTTTTTAGATAATCCAGCCTTTGCTGCAACTGCGTCAATAAATTCAGCTTTGTTCATAGAAGAACTCCTTGTGTAAGATTTAAAATATTTAAAAACTTTATAGTATTTAAGCTTTAAAATAGCTAAAAATGAGGCTCCTAAGTCAAATTATTACACAAAAATGTACATTTTTATTATTGATATGATGATTTTAGGCTCAAAAGTCTACAAGAGTTCTCTAAAATTGCTACTCTTTTTACTAAATTATTGATGTCTCTATCATAAACATATGTACCAATTCCTCTAATTACCATAATTCTTTCATTGCTTTCTTTTAGATATTTTGTAATTTCTAAAGCATTTCTATCATACCAAGTATTGAAATCTCCTGGATCGTAAATTGGAACTTTACCACCTAATGTTGTTTTTCCAAAAAAATCATCTAATACAATCTCATCATGTTCAAATGTATAAGCAGTTGTATAAATAGGTACACCAAAAGCGATATATTTTGCTTCATGGATATTTGTATATATAGTTGAATGAATATCTGATTCTATACTTGCAATTTTCCATCGATAATCTTTTTTTGTCATATTTAATTCACAAAAAGAGTTATCATTCATCTCATCAAAAATTGCATCAGCAGAGTTTATGATAAATGAATTATAATCGAGTTTTGCAGAGATTGCACCATGATATATACCAAAAAAGTTTTTTCTAAACATTGTTAATGATAGGTCACTTAAAAGCTTTACTATATTTGCGTCAATCATTTTAAAAAGCCTTAAATATTATTTTGGGTATTATAACCAATCACAAATAAAAGATTGTTATTAAGGATAGATTATGGAAGTTCCCCATATTCCAGTACTATATGAAGAGGTTCTAGAAGCATTTAAAGATATTGATAGTGGGTATATTATTGATTGTACTACTGGATATGCTGGTCACAGTTTAGGTTTATTGAAACAAAATGAAAATATTCAACTTATATGTAATGACCAAGATGAAGAAGCATTAATCTTTTCAAAAAAGAGATTGAAAGATTATAAAGAAAGAGTACTATTCAACCAAGGAAATTTTGAACATGTCATAGAAACTTTTAAAGGTTTTCAAGTAAGAGGTATTTTAGCTGATATTGGAGTTTCATCTTTACAATTAGATAAAAGTGAAAGAGGGTTTGGTTTTGATGGTGATACTCTTGATATGAGAATGGACCAAACAAAAAGTTTAGATGCTTCTGTAGTAGTAAACACTTATTCTCAAAATGAATTAGAAAGAGTATTTAAAGAGTATGGAGAAGTAAGAGAATATAAAAAAGTAGCTTCTTTAATAGTAAACAATAGACCTTTTAATTCTGCAAAAGAGTTAGCTGACTTTTTATCTAAGAATATGAGTAAAGGGAAAATTCATCCTGCTACACTTCCTTTTCAAGGTATTCGAATTGAAGTAAATGATGAATTAGGGGTTTTAGAAAGATTATTTGATTCCATTGAAGAATCAAAACCTAAAAACTGCATTATTGCTATAATCTCTTTTCACTCTTTAGAAGATAGAATAGTTAAAAACTATTTTAAAAAATGGAAAAAGTCTTGTATATGTCCCCCTGAATCTTTTAAATGTACTTGCGGGAATAATCATGCTTTAGGAAAAATTATTACAAAAAAACCAATTATTCCAACAAAAGAGGAAATCAAACAAAATCCAAGAAGTAGAAGTTCAAAGTTAAGGATTTTCAAATTTGATTAGACTTAATTCTAAAAACTCAATAATTATTGTTTTTTCAGCATTATTAGTTGTTTTAACTCTTTATTTTCCTAAAATCTATTTAGTAAATAATATTTACTATGTAAGTAAAGATATAAATAAACTTTATGCACACTATACATCATTAAAAGAAGAGAATAAATTTCTTGCCCAACAGTTAGAAGATATGAAGTTTAAAAATCAAATTGAAGATTCACTTATAATATTTAGTATAGAGGGAAAATATGATCCAAACAATAATTGAATTTGCTTTAAAGAAAAATATTCTTAATCATCTTTTTTTAGTTTTTATATTTATCCTTTCAGTATTTGCTTATTTAAAAATACCAAAAGAGATATTTCCTCCTTCATCAATGGATGCAGTTTTAATCTCGGGTTCTTATGCTGGGGCTAGTTCTGATATCTTGGATAAAATTGCAGTGGAAGAGATAGAAGATGAACTTTTAAGTGTAAGTGAAGTGGAAAAAATAACTTCAATTATAAAAAATGGAAGTTTTTCTATAACAGCAGAACTTAAAAGTGGAGAGGAATCAAACCTTGTAGTAGATGATATTAAAGATATTATTACTAAAGTAAAAACAAATCTCCCTTCAGATATGGATGATCCTACAGTAAAATCTGTAACCCAAAACTTCCCTTTGATAACGGTTGCTGTTTACTCAAAAACTGAAGCTACAAAAGAAGAGTTATTGGATATTGCAGATGATGTAAAATCTAGAATTCAACAACTAAAAGATCTAGAAAATGTAAGTGTACTAGGGAAAAGTGATAAAGAGTTACTTATATCTTTTAATGAGGATAAAATAGAAGCTTTTGGACTTTCCAATGTTCAAGTTGTTTCAGTGGTACAAAATCTAAGTTCTATTTTCCCTGTTGGGATTATAAAAGATACTTCAAGACACTATTATCTAAGTACTTTCAATGGTGAGAAAGATATTGAAGATATAAAAAATACAAAAATAAGAGTAGGGGATAAAACTTTATATCTAAAAGATATTGCAAATATAGAATACACTTTTGCCGATGTAAGTGATAAATCACATTTCAATGCTAAACCTAATGTTGCTATTAGTATTAGTAAAAGTGAAGAGGGTGATTCTATTGAGTTAGTTAAAAAGATTAAAGAGATAACAAAAGAGTTTGAAACAAAATACACAAATATTGATTTCGATACATATATTGATACATCTATTTGGATTAAAAATAGACTAAATACTGTTGTTTCAAATATCCTTTTTGGTTTGATGCTTCTATTTGTTGCTTTATTACTTTTCATAAATATGAGAATTGCATTAGTTATTGCTATAGGGATACCAACTTCCTTTATGATTGGTTTAATCTCAGCTGACGCCTTAGGGTACAGTTTAAATATGTTATCCCTTCTAGGGGCTTTAATTGCCCTTGGGATGTTAGTTGATGAGGCTATTGTTGTTGCTGAGAATATTTATCGTCATTTAGAGATGGGAAAAGATAAATTTGCTGCTGCAAGAGATGGAGCATTGGAGATGTATCCTGCTGTACTTACAGCAACAGCAACAACAATATTTGCTTTTTTACCAATTCTTATGATGAGTGGTGAAACAGGTAAGTTTATGAGAATTTTACCAATAATGATATCTATACTTCTTTTAAGTTCCTTACTTGAAGCTTTTTTCTTTTTACCTCTCCATGCAAAAGAGTTATTAAAAGTTAGTCATGAAGATAGAAAATCTCACAAGGTATGGGATTTTAATAAAAAATTGTATCACGATATTTTAAATTTCCTTCTAAAGGGTAAATATATCTCTTTAGCACTTTTAATTGGTTCTATTATATTTGGAACAATGGTTTTAATGAAATCATCCAAATTTAAATTTATACCTGATTTTGATTCTACACAAGTATATATTACAGGTTCGGTTGGAGTTGGAAAGAAGATTGAACAAACAGAACAAAGTGTTTTTGAATTAGAAAAATTAATTTTAAAAAAATTAGATTTTAAAAGTGAAATACAATCTATAAGTTCCGTAACAGGAATGAAACTAGATGGAAAAAATCAACCAGAATATGAAGAGTTTTATTTTCAAATATTTGTAAATCTATATGAAAGAGCACCTCAAAATATATTTGATAAATATATTAATCCCTATTTATCTCCTAAATATGATGATGAAAATATGATTAGAAATAGTAGTGCACAAGATATAGAAAATCAAATAAAACGTAGTTTTGATAAAGCAATAGATATGAAAAGTTTTGATGAATTAAAAGTTTTTGTACCAAAAGCAGGAATTGTAAAAAATGATATAGAACTATCTGTTTCAGGTGATACAAGAAATGTACAAAAAGCTGTAAATACTTTAAAAAGTCAATTAGCAAATATTAAAGGTGTTTCAAATATTTCTGATGATGCTTTAATTGGTAATTATGAGCTAAAATTTAAGGTTAATCCTTATGGTTATGATTTAGGTTTTAGTGAGGAACAGATTTTATCCCAACTTAGACCAATGTATTTAAAAGGTACATATTCTAAAATGTTTGATGATAAAGGTATTATTGATATTGTCTTTAAAAGTGAAAATAAAGATATTTTAGCTTCATTGGATAGTCTTGAAATTAGTGTACCAAATAGTGAACAAAAAGTTTTATTATCAAATGTAGTCGATTTTATAAAAATACCTGCGTATTCGCAAATATTTAAAGAAAATAATAAAAGAATCACAAGTGTAACTGCTTCTATAACAAATACCACATCAAATGAAGTTTTTGAAAAGTTAAAACCAACTCTTGATAGTTTAAAAACAAGTGTAACTATTGATATTAAAGGTGAACAAGAAGAGAATGAAAAGGTTCAAAGGGAGATGGGACAAGCAGCAGTGATGGCTGTTATTTTAATTTTTATTGCTCTTGTATGGATGTTTGATTCTATTGTTAAATCATTAATTATAATCTCAACAATACCTTTATCTATTTTTGGTGTTTACTTTGGACATTTTATCATGGGTGTAAATATCACTATGCCAAGTTTAATTGGAATGGTTGGACTTGCTGGTGTTATTGTAAATGATGGAATTATTATGATGGATTTTATTAAAAAGTCTAAAAATTTAGAAGAGTTAAAAGAGTATGCAGTTTTAAGATTGAGACCTATTTTATTAACCTCAATCACTACAGTTTTAGGTTTAAGTAGTTTGATATTTTTCCCTTCAGGACAAGCTTTGATTTTACAACCAATGGCATTGGCTTTAGGTTTTGGAATCCTTTGGGCTACTATATTAAATCTTTATTATGTACCAATGCTTTATAGAATTATATACTTAAGAAAAGTGGATAAATAATTGCAAAATAGGTATGCCGCTGATATTGGAGATTTTGGAAAGTTTCAACTTCTTCGATATCTTTTTTCAAACACTTCTTTTTCATTATCTCAACTTTGGTTTATGTATCCTGATGAAACACATAATAGTGATGGAAGACATATTAGTTATTTTGAAAAAGTAAAGGGCTTTGATAAAGACTTAGAAGAAAATTTTAGATATATTATTGAAAACAAACGAAGTGTTAAAGCTTTAGAAGATGCTAGCTTAATTAATAATATTAGCTATTTTAGAGATATATTAGAAAAAGATTGTAATCTTAAATATAGAAAAAATTGGTTTCAAAAAGCTTATGAGTTTTCAAAAAATAAACAAATAATACTAACTGATTCTGATAATGGTATAGCAACAAAATGTGATAAGACTAAAAAAGATATTGAGATTTTAGATTATAACTTTCTAGAAAAAAAATTAAAAAGTGGAAAATATATCTTTTTTGATGAGATAGAAATGCTTTTTGATATAAGTGAAACACTAATAGTTTATCATCATTTAAATAGATGTTTCTCCCATGATGAACAAATAGAAATTTTACTTGAAAACTTGAAAAATAGATTTAATAAAGTTTTAGCAATTAAACATAAACCATATTCTCCAAGAGTATATTTTTTTCTAATTAAAGAAGAGCTGCATTACAATATGTTTTTCTCAAGACTAAAAGAGTTTGAAAGTAAATATTCTATTCATTGGAAGCTCTTTTTATAATACCACCAATCATATCATTAAATACAAAATAGTGTAAAGGTACTAAACAATACCAGTATAATCGCCCAAATACACCTTTTGGATAAAAGTAAGCAGATTGAATAAGTTTGTTATCTTCTATTTTAAACTCTAACCAAGCAACACCTGGTAACTTCATTTGTGCATAAAGAAGAAGTCTTTCATCTTTTTGTACATCTACAACTCTCCAAAAATCTAAGCTTTCTCCAATTCTTAGTTTAAATGGATCCCTTCGTCCTCTTCTTAATCCCACTCCACCTAAAGCTTTATCGATAAAACCTCTTAGTTTCCATAGATAATCAAAGGCAAACCAACCATTATTTCCACCTATACTAATAAAAGTTTCATATACTTTTTTCTTTGATAAATGGCTTATATCTTTTATTCTTCTATCAACAAATACTGCATCAGCTAATTGTTCTGTATGATTTTTGTCCCAAATTTGTCCTGAATGGTCACTCCATCTACTAATAACTTGGTTTGTTTCTATCTCTTTAATGGCTTTTTTTACACTTGACATAAAATCTATTGCTTGAATATTTGGAAAATATTTTTTTGCATTTTCATTTTGTATTATTACCTCAGATTTTAGTCCCTCTATCAATGCTTTTGCTACATTAAAAGGAACGGGAGTAAATAGATTTAACCAATATGAGGATAGATTTATTGATAAAAAAGGAAGGGGAATTAGTATCCTTTTTAGACCTAAAGCTTTAGCTGTTTGAAGCATCATCTCTTTGTATTGTAATTGCTCTGATCCTATATCTACAATAAGATTTTCTTTTTCTTCTAAATAAAGTGAAGCTGTTAAATATTTTATTACATCTTCAACTGCAATTGGTTGGGCTTTTGTATTAACCCATTTAGGAGTTGTCATTATTGGAAGTTTTTCTATTAGATTTCTAATAATCTCAAAACTTGTACTTCCTGAGCCTATTATTACTCCTGCCCTTAACCAGATTGTTTGTACCTTTTTAGATGAACTAAGGATCTCACCTGTTTCTATTCTACTTAAAAGGTGCTCACTTGTATCCTCATTTTTCACCCCAAGACCACCTAAATATATAACTTTTTTTACATTGCACTCTTGGGCTATATCTATAAAGTTTTGAGCTGAAATTTTATCTAGGTTTTTATAATCTTCACTACTTAAAGAATGTATTAGATAATAAGCGATATCCACATCTTTTAAAGCTTTTTTCAAACTCTCTTTATCAAAAGTATTACCTTCAATAACTTCAATATCAGAAGATAGTTCTGTTGATAAAGTATTTTTATTTCTAACAAACAATCTTAATTTGATATTTTTATCTTCCAAAAGTTTTTGTTTGAGTCTTCTTCCTATGTATCCTGAAGAACCCGTAAGTAATACTCTCATGACTCTTCCTTTTTTTCTTATATTATCATGAATAAATGAAAATTAATAGGTGTTTTCTATGGGGTTAATCTTATTTTTCTAATATAACTATCCCTCTAATTTTACTTAATATAGTACTTTTTTTATCCACATTTCTTAGTTCTATTCCTGGTTCTAAAGAGGTGATTACAGTTTTTCCTACAATATTTCTTCCCCTTGAAAAAAGAGTATCCCAAGTTCTTATCCCCCACATATTATGCATAGCAAGTGGTTCTTTGTTTATATCTCCAATATATAGCATAATATGACCTCTTAGATAGATAAGCGTTAAAAAAGGTATTGCATTGTTTACAATAAACTCTTTTTTCTTTTTGTTTGACATCTTGTAAATATCTATATATTTGTAACCTTTTGTTTGAGCTTTTGAGTTTCTATTTAGATATATTGCAAAGGGGGTAAAGAAATCTTGGGTAAAACTAGAACAATCCCTATGGTTGTTTAATCCACCCCAACCATATGGTTCACCAATAAACTCTTGTAATAGTTTATTGATATTATTTGCAGAAAATTTTAAAGGAAAAGCCTCAATAGTATTTTCTTTAATCTTAACTTTTTTTATTCCCGAGTTTGTTGCTAAAAGGTATTTATCATCTATTTTTGGGAAAAATGTTCCAACTTTTAAGTTTTCAGTAGTATTTATATTAAAAGTTTGATATCCCTCTTTAACTATAACTTCTAAAGGATATTTTTTAAAATTTTTAATATCTTCATCATCTACAAAAAATAAACTATCTACTCTTACCCATCCTAAAACATAATGGGATTGAACTAAAGCCCAAGCCTTATCCTTTGAGAAGTGAGATACAAAAACAGGAGTATTAATTTTAACCCTTGAATTTTGGTTATAATCAAAAGGGAAACCTTCTCCAGCTTTTTTGGGATTATAAAATATAGCACTATTTGTAGGTAATACTCTAAAATCAACATTTTTTGTTGTTATAGCTTTTAATTTTGCTTTATTATACTCTTCATAATTTGCATTTGTTATTAGTTCTTTAAACCAATTTTGTTCTATTTTTCTATAGTTTTCTAAGTATACTGTTCTTTTAGAATAAACATTACCCCACATAGCCTCTTTTTTTGAGTAACTTGCTTTTTCTAAATCCCAAGGTGAAAAATACTTTTTTATATAAGATTGACTTAGCTTTTTAGTGTCAATACTATTTTGTTTTAAATTTTTTATATAAAAACTTGGATTTTGAGGATATTTTTTTACATCAGCAATTTTTATTTGTTTTACTGTACAACCTTGAAAAACAAGAAAAGATATAATTAATAATAAAAAATTTAATAGTTTCAAAATATAACCTTTTCTGTGATGTTTTATATGTTATCTAATTGAGCCTTAGTCTCATCTATATTTCTTAAGGTCATTTCTACTCTATCAATAGCATCATATATTAGTATTGAATCTTTATCATCATTGCATAACTTAGAGGCTTGTTCGTAGTAATATATAGCTTTGTGTAATCTGTTTTTATTTTCATTAATTAAGCCTAAATTGTATAATACTTCATAACTATTTGAATAAAGCTTATTATTTAGTTTTTCTAATTTATATTCAGCACTATCTATATTTTCTTTTTTTATTTCATTTATAATATCCTCAAACTCTTTTTTTATTACATTATTATTACTATTAATAGAATCAATCACATCAATTTTTAAAACTCTATAATGTGGGGCAATATCTTTTATAATATCTTTTGCTATCTCTCTTGCAAGTCTAGGGTTTATCCTTTGAACCTCTTGATTATAGTAGTGTGTATTGTATAAAAAAAGACTACTTAACGGTCTTGAATATCTATAACATTTATCTTCAATTTTAGATTTTGTATATATTTTAGAAAAAACAATTTCATGATTTGTATTTAAAATTTTAACTTGGGTTTTAACTCTAAAATCTTTTCTTTGACAAGGAATTCTTCTATATCTGTACTCCACACAACTTTTTATACCATTTGATACTTCATATCTAGCACATCTTGACGTAAGATCTTCATCATAATAGGTATAAAAATTAAATTTGGATTCTAACACTTCCCCTGAAATAACACCATCTATATCTTCAAAAGAGGGTTTTATTGTAAAAATTTTTTTATTATTCCATGTGGCATTAACAATTTCATCTTCAAGATAGTTTGTTTGATTTATATTATCATTTGTAAATTGTTCGAGAAAAATATTATGAATATTCTCTTTTGCTATATTTGATGTTTGTAAAGTTTTAACTTTTAGTTTAGTTGAGCACCCAATAAAAAGTAAGGGAACGATTAAAAATAGCCATTTTTTCATTTATTATCCTTTTATTATAATATTTTACAATTATTTTGTATAAAAAATGTGATAATAAGTCAATATTAAAACTTTTTTGAGATAATTACTAACTAATGAAATATAAGGATAGTAAATGGATTTTTTTACTGCTGATATCTGTGATGAACATCCAGATAAAGTTTATGTATTAGATGGAAGTTTTAAAAATTATGGTGCAAAAGAAAAAGTGCAAGGTACTGTATTAACTGTAAAGTTAGACAGAAATAATATTGAACTAATAAAGATACTAAGAGATGAAGATGGCACAGGGAAAATAGTTGTTGTTGATGCTGAAGATGAATATTTTGCTGTAGTTGGAGAAAATCTAATGAAATTTGCAGAAAAAAACAATTATGAAGCTATCATAGTTAATGGGTATGTTAGAGATACTGAACAAATAAAAGATATCTCTGTGGCACTATTTGCTAAGGGAACTTGTCCTAGAAAATATATTCCAATGACACAAGGTGAAAGGGGAATTGAACTCTCTTTTGGTGGTGTTAAGTTTTGTGAAGGGGATTATATATATGCAGACAATGATGGAATAATCCTTACAAAAGAGAAAATCATATAATTAAATAGAAAGCTTGTTCGTAATTTTTATATAAATTATTTAAACAAGTTTTTATTGACATTAGTACTAATTAGTACTATAATTCTAAATAAATATTACTAACTAGTATTAAAAGGAATAAGTTATGGATATGAAAGATAGAGCACAAGGGGCAATTGTAGGAGCTTTTATTGGTGATGCACTTGCTTTAGGACCTCATTGGTATTATGATTTAGATGAACAATATAAAGATTATGGTGAATGGATTACAACTTATAAAAATCCTAAAAAGGGTAGATATCATGAGCATGAAAAGGCTGGAAATCAATCCCAAGCTGGATATATTTTAAAACTTATGATTAAATCTATTCTTGATAACAATGGGTATAAACAAGAAGATTTTTGTAAAAAACTTGATGAGGACCTATTTAAAAAACTTGATGGAACTCCAACAAATGGTCCAGGCGGTTATACTTCACAATCAATAAGGGAAGTGTATAGACAAAGGGTAGAACAAAAACTTTCATGGGAGGAAGTTGGAAGTAGGGCTGATACTACAGAAGCTATAGAAAGAACTTTAGCTTTAGCTGTAAAATATGCATTAACTCCACAAAAATTGGCAAAAAGTATATCTTTCAATACATTTTTAACGCAAGTGGATGATGTTGTAGGGTCAATGAGTGTTGCTTATGGAGCTGTATTAGCCCAATTGATACAAGGGGAAAAGTTAGATAAAGATATTTCAAATAAGTTAATGAAACTTGTAAAAAATGGAGACTTACCTTTTCATGCAGTTACATCTGATAATTTACAGCCTCCAAAACCTGGTTCAAAAGATCCTTCAAATGTAGGTTTATTTGCATCACCAGATGCTTTGTTATCTCCCTCATATATGGCACAAGCTGCAAATGACAATGATATAAAAATTGAACCAGCATGGAAAGTATCTTTAGTTTATGGTATGCCTTGTGCTATTTATCATATTCTTCCTGCAAGTTATTATTTAGCAGCAAGATTTAAAGATGATTTTGAAAGTGGTATATTAAATGCTTTAAATGGTGGAGGACAAAATCAGGCAAGATCTATTCTAACAGGAGCATTAATTGGAGCTCAAGTTGGTTTAAAAAATATTCCTAAAAGGTTTATTGATGGATTAAATGAAAAAGATGAAATTTTAGAATTAACTAAAAAACTTTCAGATATTATTGAATAGAATATTATAAAAAATAAACTTGAGGTAACTATGAATTATATTAAAGAGACTATAAACTTAAGTGATGGAACAGTTGAAGAGAAACGAGAAGAGATAAAAAGGTACTTTCTACAAACTTATGAATTAGATGAAAAACTATTTGATTTGTTAGAAAAAAAAGATTTTTTGTATGAACAACCAAATAGACTAAGACACCCTTTGATTTTTTATTATGGACATACTGCTACTTTTTTTATCAACAAATTAAATGTTGCAAACATTATAAATAAAAGAATAAATAAGAGCTATGAATCAATATTTGCAATTGGTGTTGATGAGATGAGCTGGGATGATTTAAATGATGAAAATTATACTTGGCCTAGTTTCCAACAAACAAAAGCATATAGAGATGAAGTAAAAGAGTTGATTTTAAATTTAATTGATACTTTAGAGTTTACAATGCCAATTAATTGGGAGAGTCCTATGTGGATTATTCTTATGGGGATTGAACATGAAAATATTCATATTGAAACTTCATCTGTATTGTTAAGGGAATTAGATATAAAGTATTTAAAACAAGATGAACTTTTTGAATATACTAATGAATATAGTGATACTTATCCACAAAATGAGTTAGTTGATGTAAAAGGTGCAGATGTAGTATTAGAAAAAGATTACAAAGAGCCAGTATATTATGGTTGGGACAATGAGTTCTCTTTTCATAAAGCTACAATAAAAGATTTTAAGGCAAGTAAATATTTAGTTTCAAATGGAGAATTCTTAGAGTTTGTAAAAGAGGGTGGTTATTCAAAACTACACTATTTTACAAAAGATGGATTAAAGTGGTTAGATTTTAGTAAAGCTAAATATCCTACCTTTTGGATTAAAAAGGATGAAAAGTATTTCTTAAGAGAGATTAATAGAATAGTACCCCTTCCTCTAAACTATCCAGTTGATATAAATGTATATGAAGCAGAAGCTTTTTGTAAATATAAAAGTGAAAAATTAGGTTATGAAGTAAGATTACCAAGTGAAGATGAATATTATAGATTAAATGACTATGTAAATGCCCAAGCGTGTGAAGCAAATATTGGGTTAAAATATTTTAATCAAACACCAGTTGATAAATACAAAATGGGTGATTTTTATGATGTAGTTGGAAATGTATGGCAATGGAGTATAACTCCTACATACCCTTTTGATGGTTTTAAAACCCATCCAGCCTATGATGATTTTACAACACCAACTTTTGATGATAGACATGCTCTTATGAAAGGGGGTTCTTTTATAAGCTTAGGAAATGAGATTTTAAGAAGTGCAAGATATGCCTTTAGAAAACATTTTTTCCAACATGCAGGGTTTAGATATGTAAAAAGTGACAATGAATATAGAACTAAACTAAACAACAATGTTTATGAAACAGATGAACAAATATCACAATATTGTGAATTTCATTATGGTGATGAGTATTATGGAGTTAAAAATTTTCCAAAAAATTCTGTTGATGTATTAAAACCATATTTAGAAGGTATTGATACTAAAAAAGCTCTTGATTTAGGTTGTTCAGTAGGTAGAAGTACTTTTGAGTTGGCTAAAACATTTGATGAGGTTTTAGGTATAGATTTTAGTGCTAATTTTATTAATGTAGGTGTAAAACTTAAAAAGTATGATTCATTAACTTATAAATTAGCAACAGAAGGTGAACTATATGATGAAAAAAATGTATCTTTAGAACAATTAAATTTAGAAGAGATTAAAGAAAAAGTTGAATTTATGCAAGGTGATGCTTGTAATCTAAAAGATATATATACTGACTATGATTTGATTTTTTGTTCAAACTTAATTGATAGATTATATTATCCTCAAAAATTCTTAGATGATATACCAAATAGAGTAAATGAAAATGGATTATTAGTTTTACTTAGTCCTTATACTTGGCTTGAAGATTATACCCCAAAACAAAACTGGCTAGGTGGTTTTATTAGGGATAATAAAGAGGTGAAAACCCTAGATACTTTAAAAGAAAATTTAGAAGATAGATTTGAATTTGTTGATACAATCGATGTTCCTTTTGTAATAAAAGAAACAAATAGAAAATTTCAACACTCTATTTCACAAATGAGTATCTGGAAAAGAAAAGCAACTAAATAATATTTATAGTTATATTATAGTAAACTATTCGTATGGATAGTTTACAATTACTTTCAGACAAAAAAGATTTTTTCGTACTTTTTTTAATAATACTATTTATATTGATAACAAATCTTTCTTATGAGTATTTTAAATATTCAAAACTAAAACAAGAAGAGATATATGAAGATAGTTTTAGAATAATAAATATATATGACAAAAAAGATTTTTATGTATTAAAATTAAAAAATGATGATATTACTTTTTTTACATCAATAAACAAAAAACTAAAATTTGAAAAATTAGATTATATAAATATCGCTTTTGTAACTTTACAAATCAATTTTTTAACTTATCTAAAAGGTTTTTATGCAAAGTCAATATATGTGGAGCAAGAAAAAAGAGATGATGATCTAAAAAAGATTTTATATAAAAAAATAGTTTCTCAACATAAACAAATAGAATTAAAACAATTGTTTTCTGCCTTATTCTTAGCAATACCTATTTCAAAAGAGTATAGAGATATTTATACAGGTTTATCAATTAGTCATTTAATAGCTATATCGGGATTTCATTTATCTATTCTTTCTGGAATTATTTATGCTTTAGTTTTTTATCCGTATAAAATTATTCAGGAAAAATATTTTATATATAGAAATAGAAAGATGGATATTATGTTTATAATTATAATTATATTATTTTTTTATCTATTTCTAACTGATATGGTTCCTTCCCTATTAAGAAGTTTTGTTATGTTTGTTTTTGCTATATTCTTTCTTCGTTCAAATATTAAACTACTTTCTTATAATACATTATTAATCACTTGTCTATTTATAATTTCAGTATTTCCACAATATATATTTTCAATATCCTTATGGTTTTCATTAAGTGGAGTATTTTATATATTTTTATATTTACAATATTTTAAAGGTTTACCAACATTAATAAGTATAGTATTTTTTAATTTCTGGATATATTTTGCATTTAATCCAATAGTCCATTTTTTCTTTTTTGATACTTCTTATGAGCAACTTCTTTCCCCTGTTATTACTCTTATTTTTTCTATTTTTTATCCCTTTGAATTGTTTTTACATCTAATAAACTTTGGTAATTTATTAGATACTTATTTGATATATTTATTAAATTTTAGTTTAGATATTAAACAGTATGAAACTTCAAGCTATTTTTTTGTTGTTTATATAGTATTCAGTTTTTTAAGTATTTTTGGTAAAAAATATTTTATAATTTTAAATACATTATTAATGATATTTAGTATCAATATGTTTATTTAATGTTATTTTTATTAAAATAAACTAAAGAATAATAATTAATTAATATAAATAACTAAAATATATGCTATAATAAAAATTATTTTTATAAATTTAATATTATTAATATTAGGAAAAATTATGTCAAATTTACAAGAATGTTCATTTAATAAAGATTATTTATCTGTCTCAACAATTTTATTTGTAGAAAATGATGAAAATGTAAGAATTCAAAACTATGAAATATTTTCTGCACTTTTTAAAAAAGTTATTGTTGCACAAGATATTCAAGATGCAATAAAACTTTACCGTGAAAATAGAACAGTTATTGATATTGTATTAACTGATATGGATTTTCCAAACTATAAGGGTATAGAAATCTTATCAGAAATCAGGAAACTCGATTGGGAGATACCTATTTTGATTACAACTACTTTTTCAGATATGAATCTTTTAGTAAAAGCTATAAAATTTAATTTAACAAATTATATAGTTAAACCAATTCAATTAAATACAACTTTAAAAATCATCTCAGAAGTAATAAAAAGAAAACATCAAAAGAAAGAATTAGCAACTAAAAATAATGAATTAAGACAGTTTATGGCTATTTTGGATTCTTGTAATATTGTATGTGAAATAGATTTAAATTTTAAAATTACATCAGTTAACGATTCTTTCCTAATAAACTCAGGTTTTGAAATAGATGAATTAATAGGCTTAGATTTTAATGACAAATTGATTTCATATAATTGTGAAATACCTCAGGAAAAAATAATAGAGCTATTAAAAAGTGGTAAGACCTGGACAGGACTTTGCAAGAAGATAAATAAAAAAGGTGCACTTTATTATACTCACTCAACAATTCTTCCAATCTTTTTTAATGATGGTAGAATTAAAAAATTTATTGAGTTTTCTACATTGATTTCTAAATATGAAAATGAAATTTTATCTCTTAGAAAACATATATTTTTATTAAAGAGTGAAAATTTAAAAACAAACTCTGAATTAAAAAAGGAGAAAGAGTATTATTCTAAACTTGCAAAAAGTCTCCAAGAACAAGTTGATGAAAATGTAAATAATGCCCAAAAGCTTTTATTTGAACTTTATGAAGTTAAAAAACAGAATAACATCTTAAGAGAAAAACTAAAAACACAAGAAGATAGAGTTGAAGAGATTCAAATAAGTTTACTAAGTGGAAATTAAATATTTACAAACTCTTTTTTATAAGTAATCACTTTATTTAGATATCTTCTTGTTTCTTTATAGGGTAGATTATTTTTGAGAGTATTATAAACTTCTAAAGCAGATTTTTTATTTATAATATTTATTGCACTATTTCTATTTTTTGAAAAGGTTTTTAAAACATTTCCACTACCTGTATTATAAGCACTTATTACACAATACTCTTTTGAAATTTTATTATTGATTCCTTTTAAATATTTTGAATTTAGTATATCAATATAGGCACTACCAAGTTCAATATTGTTTTGTGCATTAAATAGATAAGAGGAAGAGGGTTTATGATTTTTTCCTTTTACATATTTATAAGCATCTTGTCCTGCACTACTTGGTACTATTTGCATAAGACCAAAGGCTCCTGCACTACTAACAGCAAATTGGTTAAAATTACTTTCTGTTTTAATTATTGCATAAACTAGATTTTTACTTAAATTATATCTTCTAGCAAATTTCTCTACAAAAGGTTTAAATTTTTTTACTCTTACTGAGGCATGATCTTTTATCATAGGTATAGTTACATAGGTAACTTTTAGATTTTTATTTCCATCTTTAATATTTTTTTCTTTTAATCTACTTTTAATAAGTATATCAGCATATCTATTTGCTCTCCATTGATATCTTATATCTTTATTTTGGTCGTCTTTCACCTCTCCTAAAAGATAAGGAGTATCTCCGAGTTTTATTTTTTTTGCTCCAAAAAGGTCTGCTGCTCGTGGATCATCAGGTAGAAGTAGGGTTGTTACAATTGCATTTTTTAAACTCTCTTTTGTATCAAGTGTTTCTACAGTTACTAAACCATTATCAAAATCTATCAAGGCTCTACTTTTATAATTTTGAAGATACTTTACATACTCTTTTTGTTTTGGTATTTTTACATTATCTTTTCCCCAACTTTCTGTTATTTTATTAACAAATGAACTTAGAAAACTTAAATCTTTTGATAGTTTATTAGGGTTTTGTGCATAAGAGATAGCTTTTGATTTCGCTAAAGATTTAAGAGCTAGTGAAGGGTCTTTACTAATAGCAGCCCTTGAAATTGAATAAACATCATTTACAGTACATCCAGTAAATAAAAAAAGAGTTGAAAAAATTATTAGTTTAAATTTCATAAAGTTATTTTATCATAAAAACTAAATATCAAGTTTAATATTCTGAAACTTTTTTAACTCCTCATCAATATCTACTCTTTTATAATTGTTTATAGGTGCATATTGATTATTTGATTGTTTGTCTTCTTCAGTTTGAGAAAATATATCTTTAAGTTTGTTTTTAATATCTATATTATCTATGATATTTCCACTAAAATTTTTTGTTTGTTCTTCCATTAGGCTTTGTATTTGAGATAAAAGATTTTCTATTTTTTTTACTGAATCACTATTTTTAGAAGAATTATTTATGGTGTTTTCTACCTCTTTTAATAAATTATCAATTTTTTCTTTGATTGCTGGATTCAATCCTGAATTAACTATCTCACGAATTTTATTTAATAGTTCCTGTATTAACTTTTTTTCAGCCTCTTTATCTTCATTTTTAGAGATTTTATTTTTTGTTTGTATCTCCTCTAAACTTTTTTCAAAATCGTTTTCAGCTTTTGATTCTTTTTTATCTTTATCTGTAGTATAGTTTGCATTTACAAAATTTTGAGTTTGGTTTTCATCTATTAAAACTGACATAATTATCCTTTACTAAAAATATTATCATCAAAATACTTTAAAAAATATAAAAATATATTATATATTATTTTCAAAACTCGAAAAACAATATTTAATCAAAATCTTGCTATTATTGCGCATTACAAAGGTTCAAGGTTTTTATAAATGGAAATGATTTTAAATGAAAATGATATAGTAGTTGGTGCAAAATTTGATAATGGAACTATTCAAGATTATGTTGATGAAGCAAAAACTTATGGTTTGATTAGAGTTGAAGATACTACTGCTAATTGGTTTTTATATAATGATATGGATTCACCTGAAGAGATGAAAGCTTTTTATAAAAAAGTTAAAAATGAAGAACATTTTATAAAAAATGATTTTGGAGAAGAGATTGTACTTTTCAATAAAAAAGGTACAATATCATTTGAAGACTTAACAAAAAAAATTGATTCATACTTAGATGATGAAGTAATGTCTAGTATATACTAAAGGATAAGTTATAAATAATAAATTTGCTGAATTAAATTTAAACCCATCTATTTTAAAAGCAATAGAGTTACAAGATTATGATAACCCAACTAAGGTTCAAAAAAAAGTAATTCCTATTGTTAATAAAGGGATTGATGTAATTGCTGCTTCTAAATCAGGTACAGGAAAAACAGCTTCATATGTACTTCCAATGTTAAATAAAATAAACTCTAATTTAAATTTTAATAATAGAGTTTTAAGGGGACTAATATTAGTCCCAACAAGAGAGTTAGTAGAACAAGTTTCAAAATCTTTATCTGATTATGGAAAGTTTTTAAAAGTGAAACATACAAAAGTTATGGGTGGTGCAAGTAGAACAAAGCAAACTCAAGTTATATCAACTGGTGTGGATATTGTAGTTGCAACAGCAGGTAGACTTTTAGATTTAGTTAGAGAAGAGATTCTTGATTTAAGTTCTGTTAATTTTATTGTTTTAGATGAAGCAGATACTATGCTTGAAATGGGATTTTTAGAAGAGATTGAAGAGATATTTGCAATGTGTTCACCAAGAAGACAAATTGTTATGTGTTCTGCAACAATTTCACAAAATATTAATAAACTTGCAAAAGAGTTTTTAAAAGAACCTGTTACTGTTCAAGTACATGATAGAAGAGATAAAGTTAATCTAATAAAACACCGTGCATTTAAAATTGATAAAAAGAAAAAGAAAGAATTAGTTACAAAACTTATTAAAGATTCTACTTATGAGCAAATATTACTTTTTGTAAATAAAAAAGATGCAGCTGATGCTGCAATTGAACATTTTAGTTCACATGGAGTAAAAGCAGCAGCTATACATGGGGATATTGAATATAAACAAAGAGTTCAATCAATAAAAGACTTTAAAAATAAAAAAGTACAAGTTTTAATTGCTACTGATATTGCAGGAAGAGGTTTAGATATAGAAAAACTTCCTTTAGTTATAAATTACAACTTACCTGAATATACAGATGATTTTACACATAGAGTAGGGAGAACAGGAAGAGCTGGAAATAAAGGTGAAGTGATCTCAATCCTTACAACTGAGGATTATAATCATTTTACAAAAATAGAAAGAAATTTAAGATTAAATGTTAAAAGAGAAGTTCATGAAGAGTTTCCTTTAAAAGATAGACAACCAAGACAAAAAGTTCAAACTAAAAAGAAATTAAGTGAGAAAAAGGGTAGAAAAGCCCCTGTAAAAAAAGAACCTGTAAAATCTAAGAAAACTACAAAAAGAGATTCTAATAGAAGTTTTAGAAGATAGGTCTTAACCTATCTTCTAACCAATAACTCCAAGTTTATTTAAAAATAGTAAAACAATTGCAACTGGAACAATAAATCTTACTAAAATCAACCAGATATTAAATACTGTTAGGGGAACATATTTTGTAAATATTTGTTTTAATTTATTTGTATCAGTAAAGAAACCTAAGAAAATACAAGTTATAAAACCAGATATTGGCATAGCTATAGAAGAAGTCAAATAATCTAACCAATCAAATAAACTTTTATCAAAAAATGTTAATAAAGTACCATAATCTTTGCTCATTGATAATAAAGCAAAAATACCTAGAATATAAAAAAATGAACCAGCAATTACAGTTGCTTTTTTTCTTGTTATTTTATATTTTTCCATTAAATACATTAGTGGTGGTTCCAATAATGATACAGCTGAAGTGATTCCAGCAAATAATAAAGCTACAAAAAAAGCTAAGGCAACAATTTGTCCAAATATTCCCCATCCACCAAATATTAGAGGTAATGATATAAATACAAGACCTGGTCCTGCTGTACTTTCTGCACCTGCTGCAAATAGGAAAGAAAATATGATTACTCCAGCAACTAATGCAACAGCAGTATCAACTATAGCAACCATAATAGATGATTTTATAAAGTTTCCATCTTTTGCCATAGAAGCAGAGTAGGTAATAATAATAGCCATACCAAGAGACAATGTAAAAAATGCTTGTCCAACAGCTGCTAATATTGCATTTTCATTTATTTTAGACCAATCTGGCAAAAACATAAACTCTAAAGCTTGTGAAAAAGAATCCAGTGTAAAAGAGTATGCTAATAAACCAAAAAGGATAATTGCAAGTAGAGGCATTAGAATTAAGTTTAATTTCTCAATACCATTTTTTACACCTTTTAAGATAATAAAAACTACAGTTGCTGTTACAATAGTATGAAATAAAATTTGTAAACCTATCTTTTCTGTAATTAATGTTGTAAATACAGTTTGGGCTTCTTTTAAAGTAGTTGGAAGTCCTGTAAAAGATATAATAATATAGTTTAAAATCCAACCTATAATAAAAGCATAAAAAGATAATATTACAATTCCAGAAAATATTTGAAATCCTGCCCATCTCCAGTTTTTGTTTTTTGATTTTGAAACAATCTGATAAGCAGCAGCTGCATTTGCTCTTGATTCTCTACCTATATATGATTCAGCAATAAAAATTGTAAGTCCAATAAAAGCAATTGCTAATAAATATATAAGAACAAAAGCTCCACCACCATTTTCTCCAGTTACATAAGGAAATTTCCATATATTACCAAGTCCAACAGCAGACCCAGCTGCTGCTAAGATAAATCCAATTCTTGAAAATCCTACTTTCATTTATATGGCTCCCAATTTATTTAATAATAAAATTGTAATAGCAATAGGAACAACAAATCTAATTAAAAAGTACCAAGAATTAAATACATTTTTTGAAGTATGTGCTAAGAACTTCTCTTCTAATAGTTTTTTATCAACAAAGTATCCTAAAAATACACAAGTTAAAATTGCTGCAAGTGGCATCATAACTGAAGAAGTCATAAAATCCATTATATCAAAGGCATTTTTTCCAAAAAACGTAAGTTCTGAACTATAACTTTTTGACATAGAAAGTAAAGCAACAATACCTAAAATATAAAATATTGAGCCACAAATTATAGTAGCTTTTGTTCTTGTTATTTTAAATCTTTCAATAAAAAATCTAAGTGAAGGCTCAATCATTGAAACAGCAGAAGTGATTCCTGCAAAAATTAAAGCAATAAAAAATGATACAGCAATTATATGACCTAAAACTCCCCAACCTGAGAAGATAACAGGAAGAGAAATAAATACTAACCCAGGACCTGCTGCACTTTGTGCTCCTGCTTCAAAAAGAAAAGAAAAGATGATTAATCCAGCTACAATAGCTATTAATGTATCTACTGCTGCAACATAAAAAGAAGACTTTACAAAATTGGTTTCTTTTGGTAAAGATGCAGAATAAGTTAAAATTGTACCAACTCCAAGTGATAGAGTAAAAAAGGCTTGTCCCAATGCTGCTAATAAAGCATTTCCATCTATTTTACTAAAATCGGGTCTAAACATAAAAGATACTGCTTGTGAAAAAGAATCAAGAGTCAAAGCATAAATTAAAAGTCCTATTAAAATTAATCCTAATAAGGGCATTAATATTAAATTGATTTTTTCAATTCCCTCTTTTATCCCTTTTAAAACAATAAAAATAACAGAAGCTGCAATTAAAGTATGATAAGTTAAAAGTAAACCAATATCATTTGAAATAAGACTTTCAAATTTTGCACCTGCTACTTCAGGTTTTGTAGGTAAACTACTAAATGAAGAGATCACATAATCTAAAATCCAACCAAGAACCACAGAATAAAAAGAAAGTATAATTAATCCTGTTGCCACCATAAACCCCGCAATTTTCCAATTAGGGTTTTTTGATTTAGCTATGTTTACAAATGATGTAGATACATCTGCTTGCCCATTTTGCCCAATTACAGCTTCTGCTAAAAAAACTGTAAGTCCTATAAATAAAATGGCGATAAGGTAAACTAAAACAAAAGCACCTCCACCATATTCTCCTGTAATATAAGGAAATTTCCAAATATTACCCAGTCCAACAGCTGAACCAGCTGCTGCTAAGATAAATCCAATCCGTGAAAATTTATTCAATGCCAAACCTTTTTATAAATTTATGGAATTATAGTGGAATTTAAATGAAACTTTTATGTAACTAGGTTTGATTATCCTAAAACTTTGTCAAGAGTATATTTTAAATCTTCATCTAAATCTAAATTTGTTCTCATCCAGTTTAAATATCCTGTATCTTCTTGGGCAACTTCAGCTATATCTCTACCTTTGTATTTACCAAATCTAAAGGTTTTTATAAGTACTGGAGTTTTTGTTAAGTCAACTAATTTTTCCATTGGGTTATAGTCAGGATAAATCTCTCTACATTTTCCAACTAATTTTGATAAAAAAAGTTTCATAACTAATACATCACCAATTGCATCGTGAGCTTTAATAGTTATGTTATATTTAGCAGCTTCTTGTTCCTCTTTTTTGTATAATTCTAAGGCATATCTTAAGTATTGTAATCTATGGTATGGCATTTCAGGAAATAAATGTTTTGCACATCTTAAAGTATCAATAGTTTGATAAGAGTTAATAAACCCTTCCTTTTCAATCATTCCCATATCAAAGTTAATATTATGTGCTATTAGATAATTCTCATTTGAGTTCAACTCTTCTAATCTTTTGTAAAAAGTTGTTTCTGTTGCTTTTGGTTTTCCTTCAAGTAGATTAGGAGTTATATTATGTACTTCCATTGCTTCAAGTTTTATTTCAACATCAGTAGAACATAATTCATCGTGTGCTTCAACTTTTCCTTGTTGATCAACAATCATAGCACCAAATTGAATCACTCTATCTTCTTCTTGGTTTCCTGTTGTTTCTGTATCAAATAATACGTAATATGGCATATGTTCTCCTTTTTATATAATTAACATTCCATCACCATACGAATAAAATCTATATTTGTTTTTAATAGCTTCTTCATAAACTTCTAATGTCTTTTCAAGACCTATAAATGATGCTATTAGCATAATTAAAGTAGATTTTGGTAGATGAAAATTTGTTAGTAGATGATCTACTTTTATTGGTTTATTTAGTGGATTTAAAAAAAGGTCACACTCACCTTGTATTTTATTTGTTCTAGCATAATACTCAGTTGTTCTAGTAACAGTTGTACCAATTGCTAAAACTTTTTTTGATTCATCTAAAGCTTTTTTTGCCTTTGCATCTATTTCAAAGTATTCACTATGCATAGGATGAGAAAGTATATCTTCCACATCTACAGGTTTAAACGTACCTGCTCCAACATGTAAAGTTAAATAGTTTACTGGAAATTTTTTATTTATATTTTCCAATAATTCTTCTGTAAAATGTAGTGATGCAGTAGGTGCTGCAACTGCACCATATTTTTTAGCAAATAGTGTTTGATAGTCTTGATTATCTTTCTCTTCATCTTCTCTATTCATATAAGGTGGAAGAGGAAGGTGTCCTATTTTATTTAAAATATCAACTAAAGATAAAAAATCAAGTTTTTTATCCCCTTTAAAAAAGTTTACAACTCTACTTCCATCTTCGTTTACTTCTAAAACTTCTGCACTTAAGTCTTCATCAAAAAATAGTTTATTTCCAACTTTTACTTTTCCTCTTATCATCACTAGAAATCTGTCCATAAATAAAGGTTTATTAAATAGAAGTTCTACTTTGCCACCTGATTCTTTATTTCCAAAAATTCTTGCTTTTATAACTTTTGTATCGTTTAAAAAAATAGATGTTTCTTCAGGGATAAATTGCATTAAATCTTTAAAAGTAGTGTGAATGATTTTATCTTCATTTCTATTGAAAACTAGAAGTTTTGCACTATCAGCTGGATAAACAGGATGAGTAGCTATGAGTTCTTTTGGTAAAGTATAATCATAGCTAGAAGTTTTTAGTGGATCAAGCTCCATTTTACTCTTCATCATCTTCATCAATCACTGTTGCAGGATTAAATATTTTTGCAATATATATTGAAACAATATATAGTAGAATAAGTGGTCCAGCCATTAAAAATTGCGTTAAAACATCAGGTGGAGTTAAAAGTGCTGCAAATATGAAAATTAATACAACTGCATATTTGAAGAAATCTTTTAACATTCTGTCATCAACTAGTCCAATTTTAGCTAAGAAAAATGTTATTACTGGAAGTTCAAATGCAACTCCAAAACCAAATAAAAGCTTTGTGAAAAATCCAACATATTTACCAATACTTGGTAATACAGTTACAACAGCAGAACCAAAGTTAATTAAAAACTCAAAACCAAATGGCACAACTACCCAATAAGCAAATGCCGCTCCACTTAAAAACATAAGTGTTGCAAAAAATACAAAAGGGATAACTAGTTTTTTCTCATGGTCATAAAGTCCTGGAGCTAAAAATAGCCACATTTGCCAGAATATAACTGGTAATGAAAGAATAAAACCACCAAAAAAAGCAACTTTTAATGCTGTGAAAAATGTTTCTTGTATCTCAACTGCAACCATTTGTGAGTTTGGAGGAAGTACTGCTTCTACAGGAACCATCATCCACGTTAATATAGGTTCATAAAAAGTAAAACAAGCAAAAAATGCAATAAATAAACAAATAGCAGAATTAATAAGTCTTTTTCTAAGGTCTGCTATATGTGGTTTTAAATCTTCAAACATTATTTAACTTCCTCTTTATTATCATAATCTTCAAGTTTAACTTTAAATTTGTCAGCTTCATTTTCCACTTCAATAGCCTCTTCTTTATTTTTTTTCTTAGGCTCTTTTAATGAAACTTTTTCTTTATTATCTTCTTTTTCTTTTGATTTTTTAGGCTTCTCATCATCTTCATTGATAATATCATTTAGCCCTAAATTTAAATTTTCTTTTACATTTAATGTAGATTTTGCATCTTCAATTTGTGCTTTATATCTAGCAGCTTCTTCTTTCATCTCAGATATGTTTAATTCATTATCTAAAGTAGATTTTGCATCTTCAACACCTGATTTAAATTTTTTCAAAAACTTTGCAATCTCTACCATTGCTGTAGGTAGTTTTTCAGGTCCTAATGCAATAATAGCAATTATTGCAATTAGAAGTATTTCCATAAACCCCATTCCAAACATATACTTCTCCAAATTGGTTTTAAAAGTAGAGATTTTACCTAATTTTTGTTAAAATCTTTCCATTAATTTAAAAGGACTATGATGAAACTTATTGTTTTACTGATAATTGGAGTTATACTTTATTTTATTGCAAGAGGGTATAAAACTGAAAAATTTGAGAATATTAAATTAGATATAAAAGAGAGATTTAATGGTGATTTAATGAACCATGAAGCAGGTCTTCTTGTTGCACTTATGGCAAAAGTTGCTAAAGCAGATGGGCAAGTTAGTGAACTTGAAGCGGAGATGTTAAAGCACACTTTTACAGACATTTCTAGACATTTTGAAAACTCTGAAGAAGTGAGAGAAAAACTAAAAGATATCTATAAAACAGAAAAAGAAAGCTTTGATAATACTATTAATATATGTGAGAAATTATATAAAATAACAAGACATGACTACCAAAAACGTGTTAAAATATTAGAATATCTTTTAAATCTTGCATTTATTGATAAAGAGTTTTCACAAACTGAATTTATGATAACTGAAGATATATCAAATGCTTTACAGATAAAAAAAGTAGATTTTGAAAACCTAGTAAATAGATTTGAAAATTTCTATAGAAATCAAAAAGAGAATGAAACAATATCTTTAGAAAAAGCATATGAAGTTTTAGAAGCTAATAAAGATGATGATGATAATACTTTGAAGAAAAAATATAGAACTTTGGTTAAAAAACATCACCCTGATATTGTTGCTGGACAGGGGGCTTCAGAAGATATTATCAATCAAGCTACTAAAAAGCTTCAAGAGATAAATGAGGCTTATGAACTTATCAAAAAAAGTAGAGGCATATAATTGATAGAAAATTTTAAACATGATTATGAAGTTTGCAATTGTAAAAAAGTAACTTTAGGTGAACTTATAACTTCTATCAATACAAATAAAATCAAGACTTTAGGTCAAATACAAGATTTTACAACAGCTGGTACAGATTGTAGGCATTGTATTTTTCCTGAAACAGATTTTGGAAAAATAAAAAAAGAGATATATTTAAAAGATATCTTAAAAGAGGTAATAGATGGCTAAGAGTTTTCCTCATTCTTTTGAAGTTTGCAAATGTAGAGGTGTAACATTGGGAGAGATAATCTTTTCAATAAAAGAGAATGGTGCTGATTCAATTGAAAAAATTGGAGAGTTAACAGATGCTGGCACATGTTGTAAATGTTGTCAAAGTTCAGATAAAGACATTGGTGTAGAAAAAATGGAACTTTATTTAGAACAAATAGTAAATAAGTTTGTAAAGTAAATGGAAAAAAAAGAGATTATAGAAGATATAAAAAGTTTGATTTCAACCACTGGTGAAGATTCAATTGAGATTAATCCAAATTATTTAGAGTATTTTCAGTTAGATGAGTTAATTTCAATAAAAGAGCAACTTTTGTTACAAAAAAGCAAAATAAAAGAAACTACTTCGTTATTTTTAGATGAAATTTATGAAAAAACAAAGGAAGATTAAATTATAATAAGATGGTTTAGCCCAATAATAAGATAAATTTATTAATATTTGGGGAAAATTAAAAGAAAAAATTATGGCATAAATGCTAATTATATAGAAAAAAGCAAAATTAACTGTAATTGCAAATATAAAGTGGAGTTAATAATGAAAGATATATCTTTTTATCAATCATCAATAGGTGAAGAAGAGTTAAGTCAGATTAAGTCAGTATTAGAGCTGAACAAAGATAATAACAAAGTTGTTGAGTTTGAAGACAATATTGCTAACTTTGTAGGTGCAAAATATGCTGTAGCTACTTGTAATGCTACTGCTGCAATCCATTTAGCTTTGAGTGCAATAAAACTTAAAAGAGGGGACAAGATTTTAATGTCTGTTAACTCTTTTGTAAATGTACCTGAAGTTGTTAGACATTTTGATGCAGAGCCAATTTTTATAGATATCAATACAGAAGATATGAATATTGATGTTAATAAGTTTGAAAAAGCACTTGCAGAAAATAAAACAAAAAAATTAAGAGGTGCAATAATTACTTTCGTTGCAGGACAAACTCCTGATCTAGATAGAATTTATGATATTGCAGAAAAATATGGAATCATACTTATAGAAGATGCAACTTGTGCTTTAGGTGTAACTTATAATGATGAAACTGTAGGAAGCTTAAGAGCTGATATGACAATCTTCTCTACAAATCCATCAAATGGTAAATACTCAGTAAGTAGATCTGGTGTTATTGTTACAAACAATGAAGAGATAGCAGAACGAGCAAAACTACTTAGAACACATGCTATTACTACTACATATGATGATTTTGGTAACTTAGATTATATCTATGATGTAGTTGATATTGGTCATAAATATGATATTTCAGAGTTAGATGCTGCATTTTCACTAGCTCAACTTAAAAAAACAAACAAGTTTATCAAAAGAAGAAAAGAGATTGCAAAAATCTATAAAGATAGATTAACTGGAATTAAACATGTAACTATACCATCACACAAAGATGAGCATATTTTTACACACTTTATAATCAAAATCTCTAGAAACAGAGATGCTTTTGCTAGAGCTTTAAGAGAAAGAGGAATTGCAACAGGATTAAACTATATTCCACTTCATCTTTTATCTTATTATAAACACAAATATTCTATTAAAATTACTGAATTTAGTTCAGCATTAACTTCATATCAACAAATATTATCGATACCTATGTATCCAGGTTTAACAGATGAAGAGGTTAATTATATTTGCGATCAAATTATTGAAATAGCTACTGATTGGGTATAACCTTTGAATCAAAAGTTTTTTTTATGGGTTGAAGAATATCTCTTCTTCCCTAACTTCTTTCAACGAATCATCTCTTTTATTTTACTTCCTTTAACTTTTATTTATATGCTTATTATCGCTTTTAAACGAGCTAGTGCAAAAACTATTGACTTTGGTATTCCTATTATCTCTATTGGAAATATTATTGTTGGTGGAAGTGGCAAAACTCCTATGACTATAGAATTAGCTGGAAAATATGATGATGTAGCTGTTATCTTAAGGGGTTATGGAAGAGAATCAAAAGGTTTATTTGTTGTATCAAATAGAGGTAAAATATTAGAAGATGTTAAAACTAGTGGTGATGAAGCAATGTTACTTTCAAACTCCTTGCCAAATGCTACAGTTATTGTAAGTGAAGATAGAAAAAAAGCTATTTTAAAGGCCAAAGAACTGGGTTGTAAAATAGTATTTTTAGATGATGGTTTTTCTAAATATGATATTAAAAAGTTTGATGTATTGATTAGACCAAAAGAGGAACCTACAAATATATTTTGTCTTCCAAGTGGAGGATATAGAGAGCCAAAAATGGCTTATTCTTTTGCTGATTTGGAGATAAAAGAAGGGGTTAATTTTAAAAGAGTGGTTACTTTTGTAAGAGATGGTGCTATTTTAAATGTTTTACCTCTAAAATTACTTTTTTTAACTGCAATATCTAAACCAAAAAGAGTTTTAGAATTTTTACCAAAGGGTACTAAAATGGAAGCTTTTGAAGACCATCATGATTTTACTTTGGAAGAATTGAACACTATTAAAGATAAATATGAGGGATACACTATAGTTACTACTTCAAAAGATTTTGTAAAGTTAGAAAAGTTTAATATGGAAGATATAATTCTGATGGATTTAAAATTGGAGTTTATAAATAGTGCAAACTTTAAACTAATCGATGAATATATTAATCAATATCTTAAACCTTAAATTTTTCAAATAGTTCTGTTTTGTCTTTATCTATTTCAATCTCATTGAAAATCACTCTTCTTTTAAACTTCTCAAAAAGTCTAAATTGGAATAAAATTCCAACAATCCCCAACATAGCTAAATAAATCAAAAGATATTTTAACTCTTTTGTAAAATAGTCAAAGAGCATAGCACTTAAACTTCCTGTTACTATTGCTAAAGATATCATAAAAGAACGCAACATTAAATAATCTTTTAACTCTATTTTTTCATCTTGCATAAAATCAACTGTATGAACTCTTGCAATCTCAAAGGTTATAGCTTGAATTGTAAATATAACTAGTATTAGGTAAGTAAAAAATAAAATAGAATATGAAAAGAAAAAGTAGCTTCCTATTTGAATGATATCCAATAAAATTGTAAATAAATAGATGTTATATATTTTTATATTTTTAAAAAGTGGTTGTATAAATCCATCTAAAGCCCCAACTAACATAAAAAAACTAATCATAAATACAGGTAAATAAGTACCTTCAAGTTTTGTAACAAAAGGGATCAAAGTCCAATCAATATATGTTGTAATAAAAAGTGCGATTGACTGTAACTTCAAAAAGTTACTTGTTTTTATCTCTTTAAATATTGGTAAATAATGTCTGTGTGCCATCTCATAATCTTGTAGTAAAATAAAACGGCGAAGTATACTACAAAATTATGATTTTGCATCAAAATTAAAAGAATATTTTATTTTATAATATGTCCTACAAATTTTGACATATTGTTAAGGATTTTTCCACCTCTTCTAAAGCCTAAACCACAAGCTTCATAGGCATAAAAAACACCTGCTTGATAAGAGTTTCCTTCACTATCTGTTGGAAGTTCTACATACTCTTGATAAATAGCTTTATGACCTTCATAAACACCTTGTGTCTCAACATCAATAGAACCATCTGCATTTATGATTTTAGTATTTGCACCCTCTCGTCCAAAACATCTTTTTTCAACTTGCTTTTTACCCTCTAAAGGCTCAAATGAAGTTTCTAAAAGTAGGGGATGATTTGGGTATAAATCCCATAAGATTTTCATAAAACCTTTTGATTGGAACATCAAAGTATATGCAGGGTTAAAAATGATTGCTTTTTTCTCTTTTACAATTTCTGTTAAAAGTAGTGCAAGTTCATTTTCATCTATAGCTATATCTTCCCAAGGGATAAGTTTAAACCAAAATTCAAAGCTTTCTTCATCTTTGAAAATACCTTCATCACTAAATTGTACATTTTCAATATATTCAAAGTCTGTATTAAATCCAGCTTCAGATGCTATATGTTGAAGAAGTTTAGTTGTATTTATATCTTCACTAGAACTAGAAATAGAAGAGAATAAAATCTTCCAATTTAGTTTTGAGTAATACTCTTCAAATTTTTTTATCTCTGTATCTAAAGTGATGATTCTTTTGAAGTTGTCTTTTAGTCCCTCATATAGATTGTTGAATTGACTAGCTTCTTCATAATTGTTTGCTTTTAACATAGCCCATTGAATAATAGCTGTTTCAAAAAGTGAGGTTGGAGTATCTGCATTAAACTCAATAAGTTTGATAGGTTTTCCATCAATTCCACCAGCTAAATCAAATCTAGAATAAAGATGCCAATGAACATCATTTTCCCAAGATTCTTTTATAACTTCTACAAGGTTAAAAGGTATATTTATATCATGAAATAGATTGTTTTCAATTACATATTCACCAGCTTCACAAAACATATCATATAGCTCATTTACAGCTTCATAATAGGTGTTTGCTTCCTCTTCACTGATTTGTACAATTTCATCAACAACATATGAAGAATTGTCCTCATCTGTATGCCAGACAAAACCTATTGATTCTAAATATTCATCAGTTAGTGGTTGTAGTTTTTCTAGTTTCATTTATCACCCACCAAAGAAAGAACCAGATTTTGAACTACCTGATCTACTTCCAAAAAATCCACTTTTTTTTGTGCTACTAGATGTTGTAGCTGCTTTTTTAAATGAACTTTGAGATTTACTATAAGTTTGTGGTGATTTATATTGTGCTTTTCTTTGATTTTGATAGTTTTGATTACCAAATAGTTTATTACCAATCCAAGAACCAAGCATAGCACCAGCAATAGAAGATAAAAGAACTCCACCAAGACCCATTCCTTCACTCATTTGTGGATTTGTAAGACCTGAAGTTCCTGCATCTATTTTTGCAGCTTCCTCTTTTACTAAAGCATCTATTTCTTCTTGAGAAAGTATTCTTTCTGTTCCATCAGGATTTCTTAAAACAATTGTTGTTTTAGATGCAGGAAATTCATCTGCAATAGAATAAGTGCCATCTGGTGCTTTTTCAATAATCACAAAAGCATTTTGTTTTTGAGTCGCATCAGAAACAGAACCACCTTGCCCTTGATTTTGACCAGATACACCTTTGTTGTCACAACCTGTAAGACCTGTGATTAAAAAAGCACCTAATCCACCGACAAGTGCATAGTTTGATAGTTTTTTAATATGTTTATTTTTATTAGCCAATTTTAAAACCCTTTATATATATTAAAATTAAAAGATTTATCTTACTAAATTGTTTAATAAACTTTGATGAAAGATTTTATTTATTTTTGTAAAAATGGATTTTGTGACATAAACTGTGACGTATTTAATAAAATTATTATTTTTTATAACTTTCTCTTATACTATTTAATGATATTCTTTATATAATAGTTGTTAAAATATATTTGGTTGGGTTATTTTGAAATTATTACACACTTCTGACTGGCACTTAGGTCAAAACTTCATGGGAAAAAGCAGAATTGAAGAGCATCAAGCTTTTTTATCTTGGCTTTTAAATACAATAAAAGAAAATAATATAGATGTATTACTTGTATCAGGAGATATTTTTGATACAGGAACACCACCAAACTATGCACTTGAACTTTACTACAACTTTTTAAAACAACTATCACAAGTAAATAGTTTAAATACTACAATCATCACTGCTGGAAATCATGACTCTGTCTCAACTTTAAAAGCACCAAAGCAACTACTTGAAGCACTAAATGTACATGTAATAGTAAATGGTGATGAAAATGAAAACATAATCATCCCTATAAAAGAGGGCGATACTACTAAAGCGGTAGTTTGTGCAGTACCATTTTTAAGAGATAGCGTCATAAGACAATCACTTGGCGGTGAGACAGTAAGTGACAAAGAAAAATTAGCAAACAATGGTATCAAAGCTTACTATGAAAAAGCCTACAACAAAGCAAAAGAATTAGACTCAAATACACCTATTATAGCTATGGGACACTTGACTACAGTTGGTAGTAGAAGTAGTGAAAGTGAAAGAGATATTTATATAGGTGGAACACTTGATATTGGTGGGGATTATTTAGCTAGTATGTTTGACTATGTAGCTTTAGGACACTTACATATCAATCAAACTGTAGGAAATGAACATGTAAGATATTCTGGCTCTCCAATACCACTTAGTTTTTCTGAATCAAAAAACACTCAAAAGGTAAATCTAGTAACTATAGGGAAAAATGTAGAAGTAGAAGAATTAGAAATCCCTTTAAAAAGAAAGCTTCAAGTTATCAAAGGTGATTTGGAAACTATAAAAAAAGAGCTAAAAGCTATCGAAGATAAAACAACATGGATAGAAGTTCATATAAAAGATGACAACCCAATGTTTGCAAATACTAAGATAAGAGAGTTAGCCACAAAACTAGAGCTAACAATCCTAGCTGTTAAAATAGAAAAAAGCGAAAAGCAATTAAGAGCAAAAGAGTTAAAAGCTATAAGCCTAGATGAACTAAGTGTGCAAGAGGTCTTTGAAAAAAGATTAGAGTTAGAAGAGATAGAAAATAAAGAGTTTAAAGAACAGTTATCTCAAACTTTTAAAGAAGTAGTCTCAAATCTTCATCAAGAGGAACAAATCTAATGAAGATACTAAAAGTAAGACTACAAAATATAAACTCCCTAAAAGGTGAGTTTGAAATAGACTTTCAAGAGTTTCTAAAAGATGAATCTCTTTTTGCCATAACAGGACCAACTGGAGCAGGGAAAAGTACAATCCTAGATGTAATCACTTGTGCTTTATATGGAAGAACAGCCAGACTAACAAACCCAAATGACCTGATGAGCAGACACACAGGCGAGTGTTTATGTGAAGTGGAGTTTGAAATCAAAGGCAAAGTCTATAGAAGTTCTTGGGCGCAAAAAAGAGCAAGAAAAAATCCAAATGGAAATTTCCAATCTGCAAAGATGGAGATAGTTGAACTAGACACAAATAAAATACTAGAATCGTACCTTTCAAAAGTACCAAAGGTAGTAGAAGAAATCTCAGGGCTTGATTTTGATAGATTTGTTCAATCTATGATGTTAGCCCAAGGAAGTTTTGATGCCTTTTTAAAAGCTAAAGAAAACGAACGTTCAAATCTTTTAGAAAAAATCACTGGAACATATATCTACAAACAGATCTCACAAAGTATCTATGAAACATACTCACACAAGAAAAAAGAGATAGAAGCAGATGAGATAGCATTAGGAAGTATAGAATTACTAGAGCCAAACATAGTAGAAGAAAAAACAAAACAACTAGAAACAAACAAAAAAGAAAAACAAGAACTAGATAAAAAAGAAACCGAACTAAAAAAACTATCAAATTATCTAGAAACACTTGATAAACTAGAAGTTGATAGTCTAAAATACAACCAAGAGTTCGAGCAAATAAGCAAAGAAAAAGAGAACAATAAAGAGCAATTTACAAAGCTTGAATTAGCAAACAAAGCCATAAGAATACAAGCACTAAACCAAGAGAAAAACCAACTAATAAATACAATCACAAATGATAAACAAAGCTTAGAATCTTTGCAAAAAGAAGACAAAGAGTTAAAAGAACAAATCCAAACAAAAGAGCAAGAGTTCAAACTCTCAAAACAAAGCCTTGAAAAAGAGCAAACAACATACAATGAAAACTATAAAAAACTAAAAGAACTAAGAACTATAAAAACACAAAGTGATGGTAAAAACCAACTTTTCATAGAAAAAAGCAAAAAAATCTCACAACACCTACAAGAGTTAGCAAAGCATTTTGAGATAGCTTTTGAAACACTTTTAAATGACGAATCACAAATAGACAATCTATACAAAAACTTCTCATCAAATCTAGACACAAAAAAAGAGCAGTTAGAAACTCTAATAGAACAATACAAAGCACTAGAAACCAAAACAAAAGATATAAACCAAAAAGAGCAAAACACAAGAGCCAAATTAAAAGAGATAGAGGTACTTCTAAAAGCCCTAAGTGATTATGAAACACTACAAGAGCAAATCACACAAGAACAAAACAAGATAAAAGAATACAACGTTCAAATAGAATCACAAACAAAACTAAACCAAGAAAAAACAAAACTAATAAACCAAATAAACGAAACTCTAAACTCACTAAAACAAACAAGAGAAAAAGAGCTTCTTATCAAAAACTACGAGCAAGATAGAGCTAAACTAAAAGATGGGCAAGAGTGCTTTTTATGTGGCTCAAAAGAGCATCCATATATAAACCACTCTTTAAATATTGACATAGACAAAACGACAGCTAAAATAAAAGAGCAAGAAAGTTATCTACAAGAGCAAAACAGTGAACTAAACAACGCTCAAATAAACCTAGCAAAACTTAGCTCAAAACTTGAAAGCTCAAACCTAGAAATACAAAAACAACAAACTACAAAAGAGCAAATAGAAGAGTTTTTTAAAACAAACGATTTCAAAGTACAAGAAGACTCAAAAGCCACACTACAAGAGCAAATGCAATTTTGCGAAAACGAGCTAAAAGAGTATGTTGCTTTAAGAGAGCAAAAAGAGTCTTTACAAGTAAAAAAAGAGTCTCTACAAGCATCTTTAAATAAAGAGCTACAAAAACAACAGCAGATAAATACAAGTATAAACACTATAAAAGAGTTAAAAGAGGAACAATCAAAACTAAAAGAAGAGATAACAAAGCTTCAAATCCAAAGCAAAAATATCTTAGACATAGAAGATTTAGACTTTTTTGAGAAAAATATCCAAGAGAGTTTAGACACTGTTTCAAAACAATATAACAGTTTACAAAACCATCTTTCAAGCCTAAAATCAAAAGATGAATCTCTATCAAAACAGATAATTCAACTAAACAAAAAACAAGAAGATGATAAACAAAACCTTGTAATCATAAAAGAGAAGTTTGAAAAAGCTTTAGTAGAGTATGGCTTCAATTCACAAGACGAGTTTGAAAAAGCAAACTTACCAAAAGAGGAGTTTGAAACCCTAACAAATCTATGCAAAACCATAGAAGAGAAATACACACAAATACAAACTCTAAAAACAGATACAAACAAAAAACTAAAGGAACACAAACTCTTAGAAAAAGAGATAAACCCTACAAATCAAAATAAAGATGATATAAACAAAGAGTTACAAAACCTACAAAGCACAATAGATCAACTACAAGAAACCATAGGAAGTATCTCAAAAGAGTTAGAGATAAATACCCAAAATATAAAAAAATCAGAAGACAAAATAAAACAACTTGAAAAGAAAAAACAAGCCTTCCAAGTATGGGTAAAACTAAATGAAATGATAGGCTCAAGCCAAGGGGATAAATTCGCCAAATTTGCCCAAGGTATAACCCTAGACCAACTAATCTACCTAGCAAACAAACACCTAGAAATACTAAGCCCAAGATATGAACTCCAAAGAAACACAGAATCAAACAAACTCTTAGATATAGAGATAATTGACGGCTTCCAAGGAGATGTGGTAAGAGGTGTAAACACACTCTCAGGGGGAGAAAGCTTCATAGTAAGTCTATCTTTAGCCTTAGGACTATCAAGCCTAGCAAGCCAAAAGATAAGTATAGATTCACTTTTCCTAGATGAGGGGTTTGGAACACTAGATAGCGATAGTTTAGAACTAGCACTAAATGCACTAAATCAACTACAAAGTAGTGGAAAAATGGTAGGTGTGATTTCCCATGTGGAAGCACTAAAAGAGAGAATTCCATTGCAGATAAAGGTTGAGCCTAAAGGTGATGGGACGAGTGTGTTGAATATAAATTAGAATATAAGGATTTAAATGAAAATATTAGAATTTGGTGTAAATAACTTTAGAGGCATATCAGGTGGAATAGAAAATAATTTAATTGATTTTAATAATACAAACACAATTTTTTTATTTGGACAAAATAATGTTGGTAAGTCAACATTTTTAAAATCTTATGAATTTTTCTTTTCAAACCAAAAACCTACCATTGATGACTTTTTTAAAAAATTAGAAGGAACTAAAATTGAATTTGTTTTTATGTTTGAACTTGATGAACTTGATTTTAGTAGAATTGAAAGTAATGCTCCGGGAAAATCTAAATCTTTAAAAGATAAATGGCTAAAGAATAATTGTCTTAAAATAAGAAGGATATATGAGTTGTCATTACAAGGTAAAATTGAGAATGTAAAAAATTATACTTTAAATAATGATAATGAAAATTGGGAATATCCAGAGGAAAATGATTGGAAAGAAAAAAATTATGGAGGAATAGGTTTAGATGGTGTATTTCAATCATTATTGCCACGACCAATTTTTATTAAAGCAATGCCTTCTGAAACAGAAGTTGAAGATATAATAAATTCTATACTTGCAGATAAATTAACAAAAGGTTTAAAGGATTCTGAAAGAGAAGAATTAAAAAAAGCACAGCAAACAATTAAAGATTTACAAGATAAATTGTATAACCCAAAAGCAATAAAAAAATATAAAAAAGATGTTAATGAACATTTTGCAGATTTATTTCCGAATATTAAAATTGAATTAACTGAAAAAGATAAAGTAGTTTGGTCAGAAAGTAAGTTTGGTAAAAAATTTAGTATACATTTTAATAAATTAAAAGAAGATGGAAAACTAGATTCATCAGTTCCTAATAGTTATGATAAAGTAGGTCATGGTGCTATAAGAACTGCAATATTTACACTATTATTAATGAGAGATATCGCTGAAGAATTCAAAAGAGAAGAAAATAGAAAAGATTATCTAGTTCTATTTGAGGAGCCTGAACTATTTTTACATCCAAGATTAATGAAAGAACTAAGAACTTTAATTTATAAAGTTACAGAAGATAAATTTCCATATCAAGTTTTATGTGCATCTCATTCCCCTCAAATGATAGATATTTCAAAACCAAAATCTTCATTAATAAGAATGATAAATAATGAATTAGGTACTAAACTATTTCAAATTAATGATAAATATTTGTCAGATGTAAAAGAGATTTCAGTATCACAACTAAAAGATGAAATGAATGAAGTTTTAAGATTTAATCCTTTTATTTGTGAATCTTTTTATGCTGATGAAGTAATTTTAATTGAAGGTCCTACAGAAGAAATTATTCTAAGAGGTTATTTTTCTGAAGTAGATTGTAAAAAAGATATTTTTATTGTAAATTGTGGAACAGTTAATAATATTCCATTTTACCAAAAAGTTTTTTCTAAATTTAATATTAAATATCATGTTATTTGTGATACAGACTCTAGTGTACAAGAAGGTGTTGATCAATATTCTAATCCTATATTTACATCAGGAATTCAAAAAACTATTTATGAACAAATAAAATTAGATTCAGACAATACAGACTTAAATGTAGGTATCTTAAGAGTCCATAATACTACCTTTGAACCTGCTCATCAAGATAATTCTGTTGAAGAGTTATTAAGATTACCAAGATATACAGGTTCACATGGAAAACCGTATTTTGCTAATAAATACTGGAAAGAAATATTAAGTTGTAATTTAGAACATGATAGTATAGATACTGTTCCAATACTTAAATACTTAAAAGAAATTAGTGAACATTAATATGAATATCTCTAAATCCCTCTACACAAAAGGTATCCAATGCTCCAAAGCACTTTAGCTTAAAAAATATAAGCCAAGAATAGAAAATAATATAAGGATAAAAATTTGTTAAAAAGTTACGAATTAATTGAAAAAATAAAAAATAATGTATTATTAGTAAAAAATCTTAAGGATGAAAAGTTAATAGTAAAAGTATATCCAAAAAATAGTAATGAATATTCTACAATTTATCTTCATGAGATAAAAGCTTTAGAAAAGCTAGTTCATAAAAATGTAGTGAAAATTGAAAGTTCAGAGGAAGATGAAGCTTATTATTATTTATTATTTAAGTATATTCAAGGTGAAACTATTTCTTCTGCATTTAGGAATTTAAATAATGATAGAAAAAAATATAGTTTTTTAAAAACTATAAATAAAATATTGGATGCATTAAATTATATTCATTTGAATAATTACACTCATAATGATTTAAAGCCAAATAATATTATAGTAAATTACAACAAAGAACCTTTTTTATTAGATTTTGGGACAGCAACTATTTCAAATACTATCACTAAATCAGTAAGTGAATTATCATTATGGTATGCGAGTCCTGAACAGAAGAATAATCTAGATGTAGATTTACGTTCAGATTTTTATTCTTTGGGTGTTACAATAATTGAAACTTTAGTAGAAGAACAATTATTTGATAAATTCATTGAAAAGAAAATATCTCTAGATGAGTTAATAAATAGTATAGATTTTTTTGCAGATGGTAAAAATGAAGAATTAATAAATATTCTAAAACAAATGACTTATGAAGATAGAAGCTATAGGTTTGACAATGCTAAAGAAATTATCACTCGTATAAACAATATTTTGAGTTTCTTTAATTTTGAAAATGAATATGAGTTAAACCTTAGTGAAACAGTAAAAAGTCAATTAATTGAAGACTATAATAAATCTCCTTGGGATATATTAGAATTTATAAATGAGAAACTTAATAATGAAATCAAATATGTAGAATATGGTAAAGATCAAGAAGACAGGGATCAAGTAAAAATTTGTACTAATGATTTAGTATTTTATTGTGGCATTAAAAGTAATGATCACTTTTATGTTTTTAGATATTCTCAAAGAGTACCAGATTCGATTAAACAAAATGGACATATATTAGAAGATAAATTTATATTATCAGAAGGACGTCCTTTATCTAAATATAATTCAACTGATGAATTAATTGATAAGCTAATTAGATTAGATAAAAAAGAAACAAGAGAAAAAGAAGAAAGAAAAGAAAAAAAAGATTTTTTAACAAAAACAGAACAGCAGTTAAAAATTGAAAGAGCAATTCTAGATAAAAAGAATATTTCATTATATGCATATACCAAAAACATAAAGAAGGCAAAAAAAGAGTTTACAGCAAAAGTCATTAATCAATCAAATATTAAGATTAAAAAAGAGCATTTAAAAAGTACAATAGAAGAAAAATTTGTACATAAACTATTTGATGATGGTTTTATTGATGATCCTAATAATCAAGATTTACTGGAGTTATTAAATAGTTTGATTGAAAACTTCTTTTTTGAAAATAATAAAAATGATATAGCAAAAAAACTTTCAATCATTCAAAAAAAAGAACAAAAAGTTGTAAAGAATATATTAATTTCAAGATATGAAGAAATTAAAAGTAATATGAAAAAACTTGAATTTAATGCAAGTTTATTATTCTTTATGTATCCAGAGTATTTAATTAAGCAAAAAGAAGAGGATGATTTTTTTGAACAAAATGATGATGTAATAGTTGAGGGAGTAAATAAAAAAAATAAGTTTAATTCACAATGTTATGTACAAAACACAAATGTTATAAAAAAAGAAATAAATTTAAAACATGATAAAGAAATATCAAAAATACCAGATGAAATAAAAATATCTTTTGATTATGCTCGTAGTAGTGGAGTATTAAATAAGCAAGAATATTCAATAAAGGATTTAAAAAGCAATAATACGATTATTGATAACTTACTGGGTAAGATTTCTAATCCAAACTCTCTTGCACCCAAAAGAGAAATTCCTAAAATAGATAGAGAGTTTCTAATTAATAAAAGATTAGATGAAAATCAAAAAGAAGCAGTTGAAAAGGCTCTTAGTTTAGAAATGGGTGAATACCTTGTTATTCAAGGACCTCCAGGAACAGGTAAAACTACAGTAATAACAGAAATAATTCAACAAATTTTGAAAAGAAATAAGTTAGCTAAAATTTTGGTTACTTCACAATCTAATCAAGCAGTAGATAATGTATTGGAAAAAATATGTAAAGATGAAAATAAAATTGTTAGATTTGGTAATGATAAAAGTAAATTTTCTGATACAGCACTAAAATATCATGAAGAATCAGTTTTTTATAGTTATTTACAAGAAATTAAAAAAAGGTTGGAAAGTGATAATACAAATTACTTTTTAAAAGGAGAAAAATTAGACTCTATTCATAAAAGATGGAAAAGTACTATACTTCAAGGTGATGATGAGTTAAAAACACTTTTATTTAAAAAAATAAGAGTAATTTTTGGAACTTTAGTTGGAATAAGTAGTTGGCAAGATTTTAGAAGTATAGAGTTTGATTATATTATTGTTGATGAAGCAGGTAGAGCAACTTTGCCTGAGTTGATGATACCACTTAGAAAAGCAAAAAAATTTATTTTAGTAGGAGATCATAATCAATTGCCACCAATTGTTGATGATACTGTTCTATCAAAAATGACTGATTACAATAAAAAAGATTTAGAAACAACACTATTTGAAGAATTATATGAAAAAATAGAGCATAATGATTTTAAACATTTTTTAAAATATAATTATCGTTCACATTCAAGTATTGCTAAATTGTACAGTGAAGTATTCTATTCTGGAAATATTGAAACTAAAGATGATTTAGTTAGAGAACATCAGCTAGGCTTTGAAAAGAAAGTTTATTTATATAATACTTCAAATATTGAAGATAGATTTGATAAACAAAGAGGTACGGGGAAAATTAATGATGCAAATAAAAAAGTTATTATAAAAATTTTAGAAGAACTTCAATTAAATGCAACAAAATATGATAAATATAAATCTGTAGGAATTATTACACCTTATTTGGTTCAACGGGATAATTTACGAACTTCTATTGGACAATTAAAATCAAAATTTGATAAATTAGACATTGCCATTAACTCAGTAGATGCATTTCAAGGAAGTGATAGGGATATAATTATTTATGATATGGTACGAAGTCAATCTGACTCAAGAGTAAATATAGAGTTTATTGCTGATGAGAAGAGGTTAAATGTTGCCCTTTCAAGAACAAAAGAGTTATTGTTTTTAGTTGGAGATGCAAATTTTATTTATAGTTGTAATTTAAAAGAAGGCGATAATCCATTTAAAAAAATTATTGAATTGATTAATCAAAATAAAGATTACTATGAAATTAAAGAGGTGACGGATGAATAATATACAAAATACTATAGAGTATAAGGAAATACTTGCAAGAAAATATTATGAGTATTATCTTGATGAAAAATATGAACTGTATGATATTCAAGAGTTTTATTATCCTTATTTTAAAATCACGTGTAATTGTATTTTTAGAGAAAAAACAAAATTATCAATAATAGAAGAGATTTTTTTAAGTGCTATAAAAGAGGGTATAAATGATTTAAATGAACTTGAGAGTTTTTTAGCTCTAGACAAAGAAGTCTTTGAAGAATTAGCTGCACGCTTACATATCGATAAACTATTTGTAGAAACACCTATTTTAACTTTAACAGATGCAGGTATTAAAGTACTAAATGATAGTGGAATACTTACAACTCAAGAAGATGATAAATATGTACTTTTAGATGCTATTTTAGGTACTCCTATTTCTATAGATATGACAGACGAACGAAAAAAAGATAAATCTAAAAATAAAAATAATTTAAGAGTACAAATCCCATATCCCAAAACTGAAACATTGGATAAAAATGTTAATAATAAAGCATTGCAGACAGTATTATTTGAAAGTATAAAAAGTACAAATAATAAAGAGAAAGAGATATATGAAATAAAAGAAATATTAGATACATATAAATTTCATAAAAAATATTATGCACTTTTTTTTAAGAATGAAAATAATCCTAAAAAAGTATTGATTTTAAATAATGGTGAACCTAATGATGAACTAACTAATATAGTTAGTGATTTTGAACAAAAAGGAAAGAATTTATTTGATTTATCAAAACTTGCTAAGGAAGAACATAACGAACTATTAAACGATAAAACTATAAAAGAGTATTCTGAAATAGATAACTTAGATAATGGTACTCAATTAAGTACATATGAACATCCTAAGTTCTTTGATTATGCATTTAAGTATTCAAAAAAAGAAGTTGTAATAGTTTCTCCTTGGATTAGGTGGGAAGTTATAAAAGAAAAAAAAGTATTTATAGAAAATGCTTTAAGAAGAAATGTAAAAATTACTTTTAATTATGGTATGGGTAAAAGAGAAGATTTAGATTTAAAATCAAAAAATTTTTTTGATGAAATGAGAAGTAAATATAATAATTTACTGGTTTATACTACACGTAATGAAAAAGATCATTCCAAAATATTAATTTGTGATAGAGATTGGATGATTACAACAAGTTTTAATTGGACATCCTTTAAAGGAGATATAAATCGAGAAGAAAGGAAAGAAAAAGGTACATTTTTAAATGATAGAAGTGAAATTTTAAAAAATATTGAAGAATATTCAAATGAACCTATCTAAATCCCTATACACAAAAGGCATCCAATGCCCCAAAGCACTTTGGCTTAAAAAATACAAGCCAAGTGTCTTAACACCACCAGATGAACAAGCACAGGCTATATTTGAAACTGGAAATGTAGTAGGAGACTTAGCTTGCCAACTTTTCCCTGATGGTAGAGAAGTGCCATACACTACAAAGTATGATGAGATGATAACTACTACAAAAGAGTGGATGGAAGAGGGTGTATCAAATATCTACGAAGCTACTTTTAACTATGAGGGCATACTTATCATGGTTGATATTTTAACTGTAGAAAGTGATGCTGTATCTATCTATGAGGTTAAAAGCTCAACTGAAGTAAAAGATATATATCTTCATGATGTATCTATTCAGTATTATGTTTTAGAAAACTTAGGCTTTAGTATAAAAAGTGCAAATGTAGTACATATAAACAACGAATATGTAAGAGGTGAGTCTTTAGAGTTAGAGAAGCTTTTTAAGATAGTTGATGTCACAAGTGAAGTGCAAAGTTTACAGTCAAATATCCCAAGCATATTAAAAGAGTTTGAAACTTATCTAGAAGATAAACTAAATGAGCCAGATATAGATATAGGAAAACATTGTAACAAACCTTATGAGTGTGATGCTAAAAACTATTGTTGGAAGTGTCAGCGAGATATACCTGAGTATTCTATCTTTAATATTTTCAATCTAGGAAGTAAAAAGCAAGTAGAATTATACAATCAAGGTATCATAGATATAGAAGATATTCCAGAAGATTTTGATATGACTGCAAATCAAGCTCAAGCAGTAGAAAACTACAAATCAAAAGCAAGCTATATAGACAAAGAAAATATCAAAGCCTTTTTAGAAAACCTCACATACCCAATCTATCACTTAGACTTTGAAACCTACCAACAAGCCATACCACAATACAAAGGAATAAAACCCTTCGAGCAAATCCCTTTTCAATATTCACTTCATATTGAGTATGAAGATGGAACTTTAGAGCATAAAGAGTATTTGAGCAAGGATAGCGTAGATAGTAGATATGAGTTAGCATTAAAACTATGTAAAGATATCCCAAGTGATGTTACAGTATTAGCTTACAATATGAGTTTTGAAAAAGGTGTGATAAAAAGACTAGCAAACCTTTTCCCTGACTTAAGCTCACACCTACTAGCCATAAATGAAAATATGCAAGACCTAATGGTACCTTTCCAAAAGAAATGGTACGTAACACCAAGTATGCAAGGAAGTTACTCTATAAAGTATGTACTTCCAGCACTTGTACCAGAATTTGAAAAAGCTTACAAAGAGTTAGATGGTGTACAAAATGGAAGCCAAGCTATGAATACCTTTGCAAATCTTAGTAAACTTGATGAGGTAAGTAAAGAGAAAATGAGAACTTCACTTTTAGAGTATTGTAATCTTGATACTTTGGCTATGGTGAAGATATTGGAAAAGTTAAAGGGTATAAAGTGATATTAAAAGAGATTGATAAACAAAAAGAAGAAGATATTAAACTTTTAAAAGAAAAGCTAAATTTATCAAAAAATGAAAAGCAAAAATATTTAATAAAACAAGAACTATCCAAATTAGAAACTGGTTTAATTGGAGAAAAAGAGACAGCTTATTTTATAGATTTTAATTTAAAAGATAGTGAAAATTATATAATTATTCATGATTTAAGACTTGAAATAGATGGTTTAACTGCACAAATAGACCATTTGCTTATAAATAAAGCAATAGGAATAATACTACTTGAAACTAAAAATACAAAAGCAGAAGTTACTATAAATGACGATGGAACTATGTTATATAAATATGGAAAAAATAAGAGTTATAATCAAGCAAATCCTTTAGAACAATCTAAAAGACATGAGCTAGTTTTAGAAAAGATCCTAGATAAATACAACATGAAGTTAAATATTTTATCTTATGTAGTATTTTTACCAAATGTAATTATAAAAAATAAAACTCTTCCAAAAAACTTTTTAAGATCAGATACTTTTTATGATTCTATTTATAATGAATTTGCACATAGTCCTAAAAAGGTATTAACAGTTGCCGCAAAAATAATTATAAACAAAATACCATCAACAAAAGAGATTAAAAATATAGGGAATATTTTAGTATCAGAACATAAACCTGTAAATATTGATTATAACACTAAGTATAAAATAAAAAATGATATAGAAGAAAAAGTAGAAGAAGTTATTATTGAAAATAGTATTTACAATGAAAAAAATATGAAAAAATTTAAAAATATTAAAAACTCAAAAAAATATATGGGAAATGAAATGTTAAGTTTTGTTTGTATTAGTTGTGGAAAAGAACAACGAAAAGGATTGAAAACTTTTAGTGAGAAAGAGGTTTTTTGTAATCATTGTAAAATGTAATATATTAAAATAAAAATATTTTTTAATATCATTATTATTGATGATTTTTTAGGTATAAAAAACCAAGCTTAAACTCAATAGTCTTATATTGATTAATTAACTTTATAAAGTGCTTTATCGTCAAGATATTTAAAAAGTTGAAAAGTGTATAAGTATTATATATCCTAAGATACTATAATTAAAATAACTGAAATTTTCAACTTACATTTTTAGGTAATGTTTTTATAATCTTGTTTTACTATAGTGCAAATATTATATTATGCTTTATATGGAGAAAATATGAATGATAAAAAAATACCATTATCAGTATTAGATTTAATTCCAGTAGGTGAGGGCTTCACCATACCTCAAGCTATTGAAAACAGCACAAAACTTGCCCAAGGGGTTGAGGAGTTTGGATTTACTCGTTATTGGGTGGCTGAACATCACAATTTCCCAGGAATAGCCAGTGCTGCTACTTCTGTTATCTTAAGTTATATTGGGTCACAAACTAAGAATATAAGAATAGGTTCGGGTGGGATTATGTTACCTAATCATTCCCCTTTAGTTATTGCAGAGCAATTTGGTACCTTAGAGTCTTTATATCCAAATAGAATAGATTTAGGACTAGGTAGAGCTCCTGGTACTGATAGACAAACAATGATGGCATTAAGACGAGATATTAATAATGACGATTTTCCTTCGATGCTTCAATACTTACAATACTATTTATCTGACGAAGCAGGAAAAAAAGGGATAAAAGCAATACCTGGATTCGGATTAGATATTCCTATTTGGTTACTTGGTTCTAGCACCTTTAGTGCACAATTAGCTGCCCAAAAAGGTTTACCTTTTGTTTTTGCTTCGCATTTCGCACCTGATTTGATGGATGATGCTATAAGAATATATAATGAAAACTTTAAACCATCTGCTCAACTAAAAGAGCCTTATGTAATGGTTTGTATCAATATTGTATGTGCCAATACAAATGAAGAAGCTCAATATTTAGCTACAACAGAACTTCAAAAATTTCTTTATCTTCATAGAGGAGACAATAAACAATTACCACAACCGACAGAAGATATGAATAGCTTATGGGAAGAGTGGGAAGAACGAGGTATAAGACACAAGACAAGAGAATCTATCTGGGGAACACAAGAATATGTTAAAGAAAGAATTGAACGTCTTATTGAAAGAACTGGTGCAAATGAAATCATGGTAAACTCAATGATACATGATCCAGACAAAAGAATAAAATCATATGAACTTATCTCAAAAGTTTGGTTTTCTAAATGAAGACAATATTGAATTAACAGTAGAAGAAATAAAAAAGAGATTTATCTAATAGATGAAGCTAAACATAAAATAGGAAAATCCTATTTTATGACATTGGAGTTTGTATTGTTTTTTCGTAGTTTTCTATAACCTCTAAGTTTTGAAGTTGAATTACTTTATGTAGATTAACCGCATCTATAACCCACCAGATAAATAATCCCAATAAAATAATATACCCTATAAGTATAAAAACAGTAATAGCCCCAATTAATCCTAGAACTGGGTATAACCACCATTTTTCCATCCCAGCATATAATCTGTGAATACCTAACCAACCAAGAAACCACCAAAGTAAATAAGCTAGAACAACACTTTTTTGTTCTGTTTTTGCTTTTTCTAATCCAAAGTCTGTTGCCACTATTATCATCCTTTTTTTTTAATAAATTAAATTATAAATTATAAAGATTATATCAAATTATTTATTAGATTCTTTTGCTTGATTAATTTTATTTAAAACTCTTTTTATATATATTTAAAACTGTATCTAAAAGTGCAGCTATTACTGGACCTAAGATAATACCTACAGGACCAAAGGTTATTATTCCACCAAGTATTGATACAAGTATCACTAGATCAGGTAGTTTCGCATCATTTCCAACAATCCAAGGTCTTAGAAGATTATCTACTAAGCCCACTACTATTATTCCCCATATAGCAAGAGCAATTCCCCATCCAATACTACCTGTTATCAATAAGTAGATTACAGCAGGTAACCAAACTATAGGTGCACCCAATCCTGGAACAGCAGAAAGAAGAAAAACTACACTTCCCCAAAATACTGGTCCATTAAGTCCTATAACCCAGAAACTTAAAGAAATCAATAGACCTTGAATAAATCCAATTATAATTATACCTTTTAGTGATGCCTTAGTTACCATAAGTCCACGATTCATAAGTTCTTCATAATCATTTTTTGAAAGAGGCACTAAAGAAGAGAGAGAATCTAGCAGTTTTTGTCCATTTATTAAAAAATAAAATATTGCATAAAACATAATAAATAAACTCATAAGAAATCCCGCAGTTCCTTTTGTTGCACTAGATAAACTTGATACTAGCCAACTTCCTATTGTACTAGTTGCATCAGAAGCTTTTTTAAGAAGAGTCTCATTTATAGAATCAAACTTATCTTGTAATGGTATCCAACTAGGTAATTGTTCACTTAGTGAGAACTTCTCATCTAAAATCTCTTTTACTATAGGAGTTGTTTTTTCACTAAATTGTATCGCTTCATTTGTTACCATGCCTGTAAGTATTGTCAATGGTAAACCTACAGCCAAAATTGATATTATTAGTACAGTAGATGCTGCCAAAGCAGATTTGTTTTTCACATATAAAAGAATTTTGTTATAAAAAGGATACAATATACCTGCAAAGATTGCAGCAAGTACAAGAGCTATTAGAAACTCTTTAATCATTCCAATAAAACCCATAAGAACTGTAAACAACAATATTAATATAAAAGCTTGTTGAAATTTATTGTGTTTTTTGCCTTTCATTATTAGGCTCCTTAGGTATTGTATAACTGTTATAAAAAATAAATATACCTATTTTCTAATTAAATTTTGTAATAAAAATCATTTAATTTTTTATATAATAACTTTTCAAGACTTTTAAATAAATTTAAAAATTGATATAATCCCTCTATGATTATTTTAGATTTTGAAACAAATACAATGAATCCTCAAGATGTGATAGAAGCTGCTGCTGTAAAACTAGAGTTTATAGATGGTGATTATAAAGTTACAGACAAATTTCATAGATATTATCTTTCACGATATCCTGTTAATCCTTACTCTTATGAGGTTCATAGACTTACACCTGAAAAGATTATTGCACATAGAGATGGGGCTAGTTATAGTTCATATTTTAACGAAGATGAAGAGTTTATTGAGTTTTGTTATGGTGTTAAAACTCTCATAGCTCACAATATAAACTTTGAGCTTAGACATCTTGATAGACTTGTTAAGTTTGAAAATCATTTTTGTACGATGAAAGAAAACAAACATATAGTAAAAGCTTTAAATAAAAATGGCAATATCAAAAATCCAAAACTGGATGAGACTTGTATCTTTTATGGAATTGAGTTTGACCCATTTTCTTATCATAGTGCTACTTATGATGTAAGTAAAACTTACGAGATACTTAAGTGTATGGATAAAAAAGTTTCCTAAAAAATAATTATTCTCTATATAAAGCCCAATAAACCGAACTTCTTAGAAAAAATTAAATAACTATAAAGTACAAAAGTTGTAAAATTAAGTAACTAAAAAGAAAGGTTCTTTTGGAAAAAAAAGACTTATTAAATAGAGTATTTCTTGTTGTTGTTTTTATTATTTTTGAATTGGTACTTTTATATGAAATAGGGGTTTTCTATGATGATGAAAGTAACAAAATTTTAAAACAAAGTTTAAAAAAAGTAGAAACTCAATATAAAACTATAAATAAGTCACTTAACAATTTAGCTGATAGTACTTTTATTGGTTTTATTGATAGACCTGATATAAAAGAAGCTTTTAAAGATAGAGATAGAGAAAAGTTATTTAATTTATTAAATGACACCTACAAATATCTTTCATCTTTAGGATTTAAGCAAGTTCATTTTCATCTACCAGATAATACTTCATTTTTAAGAATGCACAAACCAGAAAAGTATGGAGACAATCTTAGTTCTTTTAGATATTCAGTTGAATATGTTAATAGATTTAAAAAAAGTATTCATGGTCTTGAGACAGGAAGAGTACTCCCTGGTATGAGAAATGTTTATCCAATATTTTTAAATGAAAATTATATTGGAAGTGTAGAGATGTCTTTTGGTATAGAAAAAGTTGAAAATGAAATTGAGAAAATATATACTGATATTTATACACACTTTTTAATAAAAAAGGACAAGTTTGATAAAACAGTATTTGATGAATATAAAGTTTATTATAAAGACAGTATTGAAAATCAAGAATATGTACAATTAAAAAGAGTAGCCAATAAAGATTTTTTTGAAGCTATTAATTTCAACAAACAGTTTTTAGAAAATATTCAATTAAATATGAAAGAAAAAGTTGCTTTCAATCTAGACCTTGCTTTGGGTCATTCTTATAAAGAGCAGATAAAACATAAACATTATGTGGTTTCATTTTTACCAATATTAAATGTAAAAGAAGACAACACTATGTATTTTGTCTTTTATGAATATAACAATAGTTTGAAAGTAATAGAAAGTCATAGATTAAACAAAAAAATACTATTTTCAATTTTATTAATTGGAATATTTTTATTTATTTATCAAATGATGAGAAATAGAGAAATCACATTAAAAGCAAAAAGATATATTGAAAAAGAGAAAGCAAAATATAAAGATTTGATGAGTATAGCATCAGATGGTATACATATTATGGATACCAATGGGAATGTTTATGAGGCAAATAAATCTTTTGCTAAGATGCTAGGTTATAATTCAAAAGAGATTTTAAGTCTAAATGTACGAGATTTTGAAGCTAAATTTACTGAGGAAGAAATACCTAAAAAAATAAATAAACTACTAGAAATGCCACAAACTTTCAACACTGAACATAGAAGAAAAGATGGTACAGTTTTTGATGTTCAAGTAAGTGCAAAGAAAGTAGAGATTGATGGAGAAATATATTTATATGCTTCAACAAGAGATATTACAGAAGAGAGAAATGAGTATAAAAAATTAGAAAAATTTATTGAATTACAAGATAATATTGTAATCATAACAAACTCAAAACAATTAAGTTTTGCAAATAAAAAATTCTTTCAGTTTACAGGTTTTAAAACTTTAGATAATTTTAATAAAAACTTTCAATGTATATGTGATTTATTTGTTGAAAACGATAGGTTTTTTCATCTTGGAAAATTAAAAGAAAATGAAAATTGGATTGAACATATTGAAAAACTTCCACACTCAAAAAGAGTAGTGGGAATATTGATGTATGATTACAACCTTCATGCATTTGCTGTAACTGTAAATAAATTTGAAGATAATCTATATATTTTAAGTTTTACAGATATTACACAAACAATGTTAAATCATATAGAATTAGAAGATAAAACTATTCATGATAAATTAACAAGTGCATACAATAGAGAGTATTTTGAACAACACACTCCTGATATCATAAAATCATTTGTTGTTGATGGGTTTTCATTGGGAATTGCCTTTTTAGACATCGATCATTTTAAAAGAGTTAATGATACATTTGGGCATGATGTTGGAGATGAAGTTTTAATTCATTTTGTAAAAACAATACAAAAATATTCAAGAGAAAATGATATTTTGATTAGATGGGGTGGAGAAGAGTTTATTTTGTTTCTTAGAGTTAACTCAAAAGAGGGGCTTGAAAAAGCTTTAGAACATTTAAGAAAAGTTATTGAGTTAGAGATATTTCCTGTTATTGAAAATATTACTTGTTCTATAGGTGCCTCAGTTTATAAAGAAGATGAAGATATTTACCAAACTATCAAAAGAGCAGATGAAGCTGTTTATGTAGCAAAAAACAATGGAAGAAATAGAGTAGAGATAAATTAACTCTACTCTGTTTGAAAAACATTTTTAGGATAAAACATTCTAAATAATATAACTGCTAAAAAAATTAATAAATATATTTTTATTGATAATTCAAAGTTAAATATAAAACAAACAGCTAAATAAATTATTGCAGTTAAACTCATCCAAAAAACAATTAATGATATAAAGATAAAACCTATAATAAACAGTGTACCTATAGTATTTTTACTCATTTTAATTCCTTTATGATAGCTTGTATCTGTCTTCTGTGAATAAAGGTATGCATAAACATAAATACACTCCAATCATAATTGTTAAAATTTATAAACCACGGATGTCTTTTTTTCATTTTAGATTGTTTTTTAGGAAGTTGTTTTATAAAATCTAAATAAGTATTGTAAAATATTTCAAACTCTGTATATTCATCTACAATGTTTTTACTTGGCTTTACATTCTCTATTTTTACATCTTCTATGAAGTTTTCTTCTTTTGATAGAGTTTCAATGATACTTTTTACTAAACTTCCGGCAATAACTAAATGTTCTAAAACCATATTAATTGAAAACTGTCTAGTATGGTCTTCAATAGCGAAAACTCTATCAATAATCACCTTTTGAGTAAGTTTTTCTTTTTCTACATTTGATACTATCTTTTTTATAATATTCAATTCTCTTTTTAATAAAAAAGTGGACATATTCCAAGTTAAAAGTATTCTTATACTTGGTACTAAAATACTTCTTATAAAAAGTCTTTCTATTTGGGGAAGACCAGCTCCTGGTTTTTGTAATTTCATTTTTAATCCTTAATCATTGAAATTTTATAACTATATAAATAAAATATAGCTTAAAATTAGAGTAATTACTCTAATAATATATTTAGAAGTTCAAAATTTGTATAATCTTTTTATGAAAAAAGAATCATTGACAAAAAGAAAGATAAAAGAAGCTGCTTTATTTTTATTTAACGAAGAAGGTACACTTCCTACAACTACAAATCATATTGCAAAGTATGCTAAAATATCTACAGGAAACCTTTATTATCACTATAAAAACAAAGAACAAATAATAGAAGATATTTATATAAAGATGTCAGAAGAGTTTGATCAATTAAATAGTTTTGATAAATTGTTAAATAGTGAAAACCCTATAATAGAATTATCAAATGCTTATGATAGATTTGGTGAACTTTTTTATAAATATAGATTTATGATGAGAGATAGTTCTGTATTGATTGCACTTTATGAAAATATAAAAGATATATTTCTAGAAAGGGAGAGACTAAGAATTTCACAAATTGAAAATTTGATAGAGTTTTTTATACAAAAAGATATATTTATTCCTTTAAGTCAAGAGGAAATAAAATTAAATGCAAAACTAAATTGGTTTATTTCAACTTATTGGCAAAATTTTATAACTATAGATTCAAAAATCACAAAAGAGACGATAAAAGAGATGAAAGAGGTAGTTTTTAAAACAAATATTATCCCTCTTTTAACAAAAAAAGGGAAAATATTGTTTGAAGAGATTTAAGCTTTTAAACCTTTTCTCATAGCTTCAACTAGTTCTTCATTTGCTTTTGTGTTTGTAAAGTATTCAAAAGCTAATACACCTTGATAAAGAAGCATATCTTCCCCATCTTTAATCTCAAGGCCATTTTCTTTTGCTAAAGCTAAAAATGGTGTAACTTTTCCATAAACACAATCAAAAGCATATTTTGCTGTTTTAAATACTTTTTCAAGTAACTCTTTATCACAAGGAAGATATTCATCTTTTAGTCCTGCACTTGTTGAGTTTACAACTAAGTCATACTCTTTTACTTGGAAGGTTTTCCAAGAATAACACTTTATATTGTGTTCTTTAAAGAAGTCTAGTTTTCCTTCACTTCTATTTAAAACAGTTACTTCTATGCCATTTTCCTGTAAAGCAAGACTAATAGCTTTTGCTGTTCCTCCTGCACCTAAAAGAAGTACAGATTTAATCTCTCCAAAGCTTTCAATAGCTTTTAAAAATCCTGGTGCATCTGTGTTATATGCTATAACTTTTCCATTTTCATTTATATATGTGTTTACAGCTTTTATTTTTTGTGCTAAACCTCTTACTTCATCTGCATTTTTATATGCAAACTCTTTATGTGGAACAGTTATATTAACACCTTTGTATGCTTTATCTAAAAATATATCTTTTACTTTATTACCATCTTCTATTAGGTGTTTTACATATTCACCTTTGTAGTTTATATTATCAAATCCTGCATTGTGCATTTGTGGTGATTTTGAGTGTTCAACTGGGTTTCCAAATATTGCAAAAAGTTCTTTATTATCTGACATTGTTTTCCTTTTAAAGAAGTGATTTTATCTAATTATCAATAAGAATATATTAAATATTTAATTGTACAATAATCACTTATCGAAAGGAGTTACAATATGCATGATATTTTTTATACTTTCACAAATAAAGATGAAGGAAATCTAGCTTACCATGTACCTGATAAAAAAGAAAATGTAGATAAAAATAGGTTAGCATTATCAAAAAAATTTAATTTTGACATAAAAAACCTTATCTCTATGAATCAAGTTCATGGTGCTTGTGTAACTGTTGTAGGAAAAGATTCACCTAGAGTAATAGATGAATGTGATGCAATAATAACAAAAGATAAAGACTTAACTCTTATGGTTATGGTTGCCGATTGTATTCCTATTCTTATGTTTGATAAGTTTAAGGGTGTTGTTGGAGCAGTACATGCCGGTCGTAATTCAACTTTTCAAAATATTTCAAGAAAAACAGCTTTGAAGATGAACGAGGAGTTTGGATGTAAATTTGAAGATATTGAAGTTATTATGGGACCATCCATTCAAAAATGTTGTTATGAAGTTGATGAAAAACTTTCAAATATTGTAAAAATAAATTTTGGAATTGAATTTGAAAAAAATAGATATTTAGATTTACAAGGAATAAATAAAAAACAATTAGAAGAGCTAGGAGTTAGAAATATAACTATAAATGATAGATGTACAATGTGCTCAGGAGCAGACTATTTTTCATATAGAGTTGATAAAACATGTGGTAGATTTGCAGGCTTGATCTCTATCCTATAGTAATTATGTAGTAGTTATGTAAGTTTGATGTATAAAAAATGTAAATCAGATTTAATTAATATATTTATAAGTTTAAATTATCATTTTTCCATTTTTTGTAAGTAAATATAAGATAAAATTTAGTTGCAATTTAAACTAGAGGAAGAGTGAAATGAGTAAACAAGTAACTAAAGAAGAAGCTTTAGAATATCATCAGTTTCCAAATCCAGGGAAACTAGCAATTGAAACAACGACAGAATTAAAAACGCAAAGAGATTTATCTTTAGCATATACTCCTGGGGTTGCATTTCCTTGTCTTGAGATTGAAGAAGACCCGGAAAATGCATTTAAATATACTACAAAAAGAAATCTTGTAGCAGTAATCTCAAATGGTACAGCTGTACTAGGCCTTGGTAATATTGGTGCATTAGCATCTAAGCCAGTTATGGAAGGTAAATCTGTACTATTTAAAAAGTTTTCTGCTATTGATTCATTTGATATTGAAGTTGACGAAGTAGAAGTAGATAAGTTTGTAAATGTATGTAAAGCTATCTCACCTACATTCGGGGGAATCAACTTAGAGGATATAAAATCACCAGAATGTTTTGAGATTGAAAGAAGATTAATTGATGAACTAAATATTCCTGTAATGCATGATGACCAACATGGTACTGCAATCATCACAACAGCAGGTTTAATCAACGCTTGTGATATTATCAAAAAAGAGTTATCTGATTTAAAAGTTGTAGTTGTTGGAGCTGGAGCAGCAGCTATTTCTTGTAGTAGAATGTATAAAGCTGTTGGTGTTGAAAATATTATTATGTGTGATTCTAAAGGTGTTATTCATGATGGTAGAGATGATTTAAATAAATATAAAAAAGAGTTTTCTATCTCTGAACCATTGACAGTACTTGATGCTTTTAGAGAAGCTGATGTTGTATTAGGACTTTCTAGACCAGGTACTTTCACACAAGAACATATTGCAGTTATGGCAGATGAGCCTATTGTATTTACACTTGCAAATCCTACACCTGAATTATTTCCTGATGAGATTTTAGCTATTAGAGATAAAGCAATTGTTGGAACAGGAAGAAGTGATTTTAATAACCAAGTAAACAATGTAATTGGGTTTCCTTTTATTTTTAGAGGTGCTTTAGATGTACAGGCTAAGAAAATAAATATGGCTATGAAAAAAGCTGCTGCACAAGCAATTGCTGATTTAGCTAAAAAACCAGTAACAGAAGATATTAAAGAGATTTTTGGAGACCATTTAGTATATTCAAAAGAGTATATCCTTCCAAAACCATTTGATAAAAGACTTATTGTAGAAGTTTCAGCTGCAGTTGCACAAGCTGCTGTTGATTCAGGTGTTGCAAGAGTTAAAAATTTTGATATTGAAGAGTACAAAAACAAACTATCTAAAATGATTTAAATCTAATAAATGGTATTATTTCAAACTTTTTGAAATAATACTGTTTATATAGGAAAAAAATGAAAGAATATATACTTCTTATTGATACTATCGATGAAAAAGGTCTTGTTTACAATGTATCTAAGATTCTTTTTGCAAACCACTTAAATATAGAACAAAATGCAGAGTTCGTTGACAAAGATACAAATAAATTTTTTATGAGGTCTGTAATCTCTGGTGATTTAAATCCAAATATACTTTTAAAAGAATTAAAAGAGGTTTTACCTAAAGATTCCACTGTTAAGTTAAATTTGAAATCTAAAAAAGATATTGTAATTTTAGCAACAAAAGAATCTCATGTTTTAGGAGATTTACTTATTAGATATATAGATGGTGAACTTGATGCAAATATTAAAGCTGTTATTGCAAACCATGATTATCTTAAAGATTTAGTTGAAAAATTTGATATTCCATTTCATTGCATTAGTGCAGAAGATATGGATAGAGAAGCTCATGAGGATTTAGTTATTGAACAAATCAAAGAGTATGAACCAGAATTAATCGTATTAGCCAAATATATGAGAATATTAACACCTAAATTTGTTAATAGTTTCCCTCAACAAGTACTTAATATACACCATTCGTTTTTACCAGCATTTATAGGAGCCAATCCATATAAACAAGCACACCATAGAGGTGTTAAGATTATAGGAGCAACAGCTCATTATGTAACTGATGATTTAGATGAAGGGCCAATTATTGCACAAGATGTTGTAAGAGTTGATCATACTTATTCTTGGCAAGATATGAGAAGAGCAGGGCGAAATGTAGAAAAAGTTGTATTATCTACTGCACTTCAACATCTTTTAGAAGACAAAGTTTTTGTTTTCGGAAATAAAACAGTAATTTTATAATATGTTTAATATAGTATTATTAGAACCAAGAATCCCAGGAAATGTTGGGACAATAGGGCGTTTAGCTTTTGCCATGAATTGTACTTTGCATCTAATAAAACCTTATGGTTTTGGTGAGATTACAGAAAAAGAGGTTAGGCGTGCGGGGCTTGATTATTGGTATGATTTAGATGTTCGTGAATATGAGAATATTGAAGATTTTTGGTCAAAAAACCCTTTATCTGATAGACACTTCTTTGCTACTACAAAAACTGACAAAGTTTATTTCGATGCAGAATATAAAGTAGGGGATTTTATATATTTTGGTAGAGAAGATGCAGGACTACCAGAAAGTTTATTGGATAGGAACAAAGAAAATTGTGTAACTATTCCCATGACAAATGAAGCAAGAAGTTTAAATATTGCAAATTCTGTTTCTATAGTTGCATATGAAGCTTTAAGGCAAAACTTTAAAGAGTTTAAATAACTAAACTCTTTTTAGCTTTTTTTATCAATTGTTTTACTGCTTTTAGTTTTTCCCCTAAGTTGTGTTTTTCCTCTTTGTTTTTTTCTTTTTTAATCTTTTTTTCTAAAGATTTTCTTTTATCAAGAAGTTTTTCTATAAGTTCTTCAATCTCATCACTGTTTTTTTCAATCTCTTTTTGATCTGAAGAAAATATATTTTCAAAATTTTCTATCAATTTTTTAAACTTCATCATGTTCCCCTAGTTTTCTTATTTTTTCATCTTTTACTAATAAAATATTTGCAATTCTAAGTAAGTTTTTACAAATATTGAATGTTGTAGTTGTGTCATTTATCAAAGATGTAGCCATTTTAGATGTAATTTGCTCACTTCTTATTAATTCGTCTATTCTTTTGTTGTTTTCTGTATCCAAAGTAGATAATTTATCTTTATTTACCTGGATAATAGTAGAAGTTTCAAGCTCATCTAAATCATTATCTTTTAATTGATTCACTTCAAAAATAAATGTTGCTAATTCTTGTTTTATATTTAGGTATTCTTGTTTTATTACTTCATTTTTACTATTTAGATAAAAATTTAGATTTTTTTGAATATCTCTTGTATCTTTTAATATTTTTACAATAATACTTGAAGCTATTTTTAATTGTGATACATATTCATTTTGTTCTTTATTCATATGTTGTTGAGAAATTAAAGCAAACTCTATAATCTCACTATAAAGGAGTTTTAGATTGTTTTGATAAATATCATCTAAGTTGGTATCTATTTTATTTAAAGGTTGAGATGTTAACTTGTCTAAGTCTTCTCTTTTTTTGAGTTCACTTGTATGTATTGATATTGCATGCAAAATAGCTTTTTGGGCATTTTCATATAGGTTTATAACCTCTTTTTGTATTGATACCATAGCATTATATGGTATTTTGATATTCTCTTTTGATAAATACTTTGGCTTTGATGCTTTTTTATATTTATCATCATTTATAAATCTTTTTGATAACTTAACAATATAGGTGATAAATGGCAATAATACAATTATTCCTAAGAGATTAAAAATAGTATGAAAAAGTGCAAGTTTCATAGAATAGTTATCTTCGGCAATTCCAAATAAAGGAGAAATAAAATCAACTATATCTCTTAAGGTATATATTAAAAATAGTGCAATTAGTCCAGTTGTAATATTAAAAACAAAGTGACCAAAAGCTAATCTTTTACCATTTTGATTAGAGGTTAGGGAACCTAATATTGCAGTAACTGTTGTACCAACATTAGCTCCAATTGCTAAAGCCAAAGCATCTATATACAAAATATTTGAACCCGCTAAAGCTGTAATGATAATAGCCATAGTTGCACTACTTGATTGAATAACAACAGTAGCAACTATACCTATTAGGACGTAGATTAGTATTCCTGTTAATCCAGGGAGTGAATATTTTGCTAAATCAATAGCATCTTTTAGGGTATCAAATCCCTCTTTCATATAAGAGATTCCTAGGAATATAAAACCTAAACCTAAAAGAACATTACCTAATCCTATATAATTATTTTTCTTTGAAAACCTAAAAATTACACCAAAAATAATCATAGGCATTGCATATAATGAGATTTTTATTTTAAGTCCTAAAGCAGAAACTATCCATGCAGTTGTAGTACTTCCAAGATTTGCTCCAAATACTATCGCCATACCTTGAGTAAGTGATAAAATTTCTACTGATAAAAAAGAGATTACAATTACAGAGATTAATGAAGAACTTTGAACAATAGAAGTTGTAATAAAACCTGTTAGTAAAGATTTATATTTATTTTGAGTAAAATTTTCTAAAATCTTTTCTAAAGTACCACCAGAAAATAGTTTAAATCCATCTTCCATAAAGTGCATACCAATAAGAAAAATAGC